>CAIYIP010000155.1 GCA_903926285.1 uncultured Gammaproteobacteria bacterium | reverse complement strand
TACACTGTTGTATTGCCCGACAAGTTGGCATTTCCTGTTATGTACAGAACACCGTAAAACTGCGGCGTGCCCGTGAAAGACACGTTGCCATCAACAATAAGAATGGTAGGTTTGGTTTTATTCGGCGGACATACGTTGCCGCCACCCACTGACTCGGTGCAGCCAACGGTTATATTGCCCAGACTCACATCGCCGGTTATCCAGATCACCTCACTGGTGGCCAGGTCTGCGTCGTCGGGGTTCGTTGTATCCAGAGTAACCATGGTCGCGTGGTAAGTAGCCTTGCTCATCCCAAAGAAATTCATGAAAAATTCGTCGCCAGTCAGGTCGCCAAGACTGGAATCGTTTTCGATAACATCCGCGCCCACGCCAAGATTCAGGGACGTACTTACTACTTCACATTCAAGTGGTATATCCATACATGCAGGGTAGCCGGGGTCTGAGAGGTCTGGCACGGAAGTGTTGCTGCCTGCGCCGCCGCCCATAATTACGTCCTGACCGCTCCAGATAGTACTGAATCCTTGCGGATTTATTACCGTGGCGGAGCCGTTTATGGTGACGGACCCTCTGGCTACCAGGGGGTTTTGTGGGCGGTTTGGCAGCGGGTCTATTGAAGTCATTAACTGACTGATAGTTCTTGTTGCGGTGCCGTCATCACTGATTCCTATTGACTCGATACTTGGCGATATCATGGATCCACCAATTTCAACTGTTACAGTTGATCTGCCAATGGTGGCGGTGGGAGTGTCGCCGATACCATCGGCATTGGTATCAAAGACATTCGCATCAAGAATGCCGTCGCCATCGGCGTCCGGATTAATTCCGAGATAATGCATTGCGACGTTCATGCCTGCCTCAGCGGCTTCAAAGGCCTGCTTCGCCCGGTTGTCGTTATTGCTGATCTTTTGTTCCAGCAGAATAGCCTTGGATACATTGAAGACTACAAATGTGCTGAGCATCAGGATAACCAGCGAGATAATCAGCGTGAGAACGCCGCGCTGGGAGTGGGGGGATCTGTTACAGCTCTTCAAGTTATGCGGTATCAAGGTCGTATCCTCACCATGTCGTTTCGCACTCGCACATTTTGTGTCATAGACATGCGCACAAAGGCATCATTCGTCAGCTCTGCCGCAAGTGTTATGGTGACCTGGCGTGTTTCAACTGTAATGTTGCCTGTCGCTGGCGCCATTGCGTAACAATCAACTTCTGCTACATCATCAACCCCGTTAGCACCATCATTGTCGACAGTGTCAGGCTCGCGCCCGTTCAGGCATTCTGATGCTGCAAGGGAAAAGGTCAGAGTGGTTACGTTCATGAAACCAGCATCGGTAAGCTCCGCCCACTGCCCGACCCCTGCACAAGTAGGGGCGTTGGCAGGTACGCCGGTGGTGCGCATTTCAACAACCCCGGCGTTTAATCTGAACCCGAACAATTCGTTGGCATCCACTACACCATCTTGATCCCTGTCGTAGGAGTAGAGAATGCAACTGCCGGAGCCTGTCCCTGCTTGCAGGGTATTACTTGCCATGTTGTTGAAAACAGCCAATGCCGTAGTTGCCGTGTCGTTGAAGGGATTAGCGGCAGCCGTAGAGACAGTATTATTGCTGTAGCCCGCTCTACGGATATCCTCAACCATCACGTTCATCAATGTCGTCATTTCCTGGGTCAATTTACTGTTTGCCAGTGTATTGACGCTGCCACTGTAGGTGGCCAGATAACCGATCAACACCGAACTGATAACACTCATGCCGAGCGCAACAGTAATCATGAGCTCCGTGAGAGTGAAGCCGCATTGTCTGTTTGTTTGCATCAAGTTACGCAAGCTCAGCAAGTCTCATAATTAGCAACCGAACCACCCGGAGAGCAGATGGAAACTCTTCCCAGTGCGCTCACCTCTACACGTAATTGAAGTCCTGTGGTGCTTTCGAGGTCGACCTGGCCCGCAGCTGTGGTTAAGGTGCCTCTGACTGGGTCGAAGATAAACTGGACTCCGCCACCAAGACCGCTGAGCGTCATCTCTAAAGCACTGTTGCCGGAGTAATCGGCATGGGTAAAACGCATAAGCACGCGGTCACCAGTATCGGTGCCGTTGAGGCCATCAATGGTGGTATCACCATCATTAACTACAATAACGCAGGCATTTGCAGTGGCTGCTGTAGTGGCGGTGAGATCGCAATTGTTCGTAGTGCTGATTCCATATTGCCACGAGGTGGTACCAGTGGCTGCAAATTTGACAAAAGTCAGTGCGCTGCTGGCGATGGCATCCGAGCGCGCTTGTTGAATATGTCCGTAGACTTGCTCAGCAGCGCCGATAAGTTTTTGTTTCACACCGAATTCCGTCATGCCTGGCATGGCAAGAGAAGCAAGAATTGCTACTACCGTCAAAGTAATAACCATCTCCAGCAAGGAGAAGCCTGATTGAGAGTGCTTGAGTGAGTGCGGTTGTAACATATAGCCAATCAGTACCTTCACCAAACGCCAACGACTAACTAATTGCTGTAATATTTTGGTGTGTCAAAAAAAGCAGCAACAATCCGTATATGTCGTCAGGACAGGCAATAACCTTTAGCTGCCTGCCAGGTTAACTATCAAGTGGTTTCGGGCCG
>CAIYIP010000154.1 GCA_903926285.1 uncultured Gammaproteobacteria bacterium | reverse complement strand
CGTGGACTTTTTCGGCAATCGCGCATCGGCGGATCAGCAAGCCCAGGCCAAAATAGACAAACACGGGGAGCAGTTGGAGCATCATCGACTGGGTTCCTGAAACGTGGCACAAGCCACTTCTGAATCAATAACCAGTGTCCTGTAGAATGGAAGCAGAGTCGAGTAGTATGCACAAAGAAATTTGCATAAAAATTACACGACGCGATTTCATCAAGACTTACACGGAACACTAAGTTATGCCTACTTCAAACGATATCACTGCTATCACCCAGCTCGTCGTGCGCGAACGAGAAAGTCGCGACCTCGGATTCTGGAACAGGATGCGCGAATGTTTTCATCCTGATTCCAAAGTCAACATCAGCTGGTTCCAGGGCAATGGCCATGACTTTGTGCTTGGCTCCAAAGACATGGCAGCGCGTGGCATGCTTGCAAAACATCGCCTGGGCCCCGTGCTGGTGTCACTCAATGGTGACAGAGGTATTGCGAGTGTGTCGGGCATCATTGATATTCCGACGGTAATTGATGGCAAGGAATTTACGCTCTCAGCGCATTGCCTGATGCTTTACAGGACGGAAAAACGCGCTGACGTTTGGCGCCTGTGCAGTTTCGAATGTATCTATCGCCGGGACGAATTGGTGCCTTGCTTACTGGGGCAGACTGCTGATTTGCCCGTGGCTCTACTGGAGCAATTCCGGCCTTCGTATCGCAACCTTTCCTACAGTCTTCATCTGAAAGGTTATGCCGTAAATAGTGAACTGCCGGGTGAAGATCGTCCGGAAACTGCGCTCACAATATTGCAGCAACACTTCAGCTGGGCCGGGTTGCCGGTACCTGATTGAGCGGGCATAAACACGAGAGTTGAATTATTCGCTCAGGGAATATTCCGAATTGGATGGAGTATTGATTCAACCCGGCACTCAACGTACCGGGTTGCTTGTTTCTTTGTTCTGGTTTACTTGCTTATTTTTCGCCGCTTTTACGCAGGATGAAATCGAGCACAGGTCCAGACAGGGAATCATCGCTGCTGCCCACGGCATAGGTTTCAGACATATGCGAGTGTCCAAGCAGGTACATGGGTTCAATTGGTTTTTCGGCGTCAGTCATCGCTTTGACCAGTATGTTGAACTGCTCCTTGTACTGATCGCCGTCAAACTCTGCAACGGTAGCCATAATAGGCGTGTTGGTCTTAATGAGGCCAGGCATGGCATTGCGGTCAGGATACAGACTTACATCATCACCATAGTAATTTGCCCAAAGCGGTGCATCACCCAAGGCATAAGATCCTGAAGTGAAAATAGCGCCTGAGATTTCCTCTGACAGACCCTTCTTGGCGCGGTCTGCAATGTAGTCGGCGACGTGTGAAGCACCTGTGGATTTGCCCCAGAAGAAAATGCGATTCGGGTCACCGCCGTAGGTTGCAATGTTTTGTTTGATCCAGCTGACCACTGCGCTGAGGTCTTCGATTCCTGACGGCCACTGACTGTCGGGTGCATAACGATAGTTGATATTAACGGCTACCAAATTCTGTGACGCTATCCAGTAAGACATGTTGTCGTAAAAAGCAGAATTAGGTGCACTCTTGTTGCCGCCACCGAAACCACCGCCGTGTACGAATATCACGACTGGTCGGTTGGCTGGCATGTCTTTCGCTGTTACCACATCCATGACGTTGCGTTCAGCTTCGCCATACTTGAGATCGCGATTCATAGTCATGTTGGCAAAAATATCGCCAGTGAATTGCGGGGTGTAGAGCGCCGCTGTTGCCGGCAGGTTGTTGCCAGAACCTATCTCGCGCAGGGTGGTGGCAATTTCAGGTGGGATGGCTTCCCGATTGCTTAAAGCGACAGGATTTATGGATTCGGTTACAGTGCCCGGAGCTGCAGGAACCGCAGATCCAGGAACAAATAGAGGCTCTGCTGACCTCTGGGTTGTTTCTGCCGGAGGAGGTGTTTCCTGCGAACAAGCAGCGAGCACTGCTATTGTCAGACCCAGGACGGCCTTGACCAAGTTGCCTTGTGTTTTCATATGTGACCTGTGAAGTTTAGTGGAGTTGAATAGACCCTTCGGGTGGCGGCGAGTGTAACAAAAGAAAGAGCGGAAACTGTACCACT
>CAIYIP010000153.1 GCA_903926285.1 uncultured Gammaproteobacteria bacterium | reverse complement strand
CCCTCTGCAGAGGAATTGATGACCGTGTTATCCAGACAGAGACGGAAAGGAAATCCATCAGTGTGGAACAAACTTTTTCCGAAGATCTCCAGACTGTGGAACAATGTCTGGCCGCACTTCCAAAATTACTTGATGATCTGCATAGTCGTATCCAGCGGTCCAGCAAACGCGTGGTGATTGGCAAGCAGTTTGTAAAAATAAAATTCAAGGACTTTGTTTCAACAACTGTTGAACAAACCACAACTGAACTGGAACTTCCGCTTTTCAACCTGTTATGTAAAGTTGGTTTCAGGCGCGGGGACAAGCCTGTAAGGTTGTTAGGCCTTGGTGTGCGTATGTGCACTGATGCCCGCTTCACCCAACTGGAACTCAAACTGGCCAGTAGCGCTTAAAACTTATGTCCCGTTATCTTCCTCCAGCCAAACCCATGGCACCCTATATCACACCGGAAGGCGAACTCGCCCTTAAGGAGGAGCTGCATTATCTGTGGAAAGTCGAAAGGCCCAAGGTGACCCAGTCAGTCACAGAAGCTGCCGCACAAGGCGATCGCTCGGAAAACGCTGAATACACATACGGCAAAAAACGCCTGCGTGAGATTGACCGTCGTGTCAGATATTTGCGCAAGCGCCTGGAAGTACTGATAGTCGTCAGACAATTACCATCAGATCCCGGCAAAGTTTATTTTGGCGCCTGGGTTGAACTGCTTGATGAAAATGATCAGACCTTCAGATACCGGCTGGTCGGGCCTGATGAACTGGATCCAGCCAGCAATTACATCAGCATAGATTCAGTCATGGGTCGCGCACTGCTAGGCAAGCCAATTGATAGTGAATTTGTGATAAATACACCATCAGGCACTCACACTTATGTCATTACTACAGTTGAGTATCCCACGTTTGTGGTAGAGGACAAATAACTTGCAGCACGTAACAATTGTGGGCTTCAAAAAAGTATTGGGCACTAGCATTACCATCCCGATGGAAATGCTCAACGCTGCGGATCTCATCAATCGCATTGATGGCAAAGGTTACCGAAAACTGCAGATGCAACTCGTGAGTCCGGATGGCAGCAACATTTCGCTCACCGCCGGACTAGAGCTTGTCTGTACCAGTAAACTTGCAGATGTGGCGAAGACTGACCTGGTAATAGTGCCGGCACTCTGGGGCAATCCCAAAGGAGTCGCAAAGCTCTATCCGCAGCTGTTGTCATGGCTGCAACATCATAATCAGCAGAATGCATTGATCTGCGCTGTCGGCACAGGCAGCTTTTTTCTAGCCGAAGCTGGCTTGCTGAAAAATAAAGTAGCCACTACCCATTGGTATTACTTCGACCAGTTTGCACAAGCGTATCCCGAGGTTCATTTGCAACGCGATCGTTTTATCACGAGAGCTGGCAATATATATTGTGCTGGCAGTGTTAATTCGGTGCGTGATGTGATGCTGCATTTTATTGAAGAGGCATTTAATGCCGAGGTGGCCCACCAGGTCTCGCGTCACTTCACTCACGAGGTCAAACGTTCTTACACCTCAACGTTTCTCAAGAATTCACCTCAGCACTACCATGATGACGAAGGCATTATTGAAGTACAAGACTGGATGCACAGCCAGTTCCACACCCCGATCAGCATGGAAGTTCTGGCCGGGAAATTTGATATAAGCGTGCGATCGCTTAATCGCCGCTTCAAGCGTGCCACGGGCAAAACACCCATGCAGTACATTCAGCAAGTTCGCATGGAAAATGCCAAGGAATTACTGCGCACAAGTAATCTGTCGATTGCGGAAGTTGGTTTTAATACAGGCTTTCCGGATTGCAGTTATTTTACTGCCCAGTTCAAAAAGTCGGTTTCTCTCACGCCATCTGCCTACAGGGATATGGTGAGGAAGAAACTTTTTCGGGTTAACACCTGAGTACCTGCGCCATGAACATGAGTTGATGGGCCCTCATCGGGCCTAATCAACTCATATTACACAGACCATTACCGTGATAGTTACTGATCGAGGACGGCTTCTTCACCGACTGCCAGTATTGACAGCTCTTCGCCCAGTTTTTTGGCATGCCGACCAAGTCTGCGTTGCTTGCCATAAACAGATTTCAGGCGACGCTCAAAAGCATTGAAGGCATCGCGGATGGCGACATAAATATCTTCGTGCTCTTGTTTGTCGTGCTGGTCGTGGGTAACGTGGACATCGTGATTTGGAATCAAGGCTTCCACTCCTACGTGGTATACCTTGCCTTTGTAATGGTTATTGTGAGGGGATTCGAGAATAACTCTTAGGCTGTGGATTTCATCACTGAAGCGTTCGAGTTTGTTGAGTCTTTTTTGAACGGCATCTTCT
>CAIYIP010000152.1 GCA_903926285.1 uncultured Gammaproteobacteria bacterium | reverse complement strand
GACCTTTGCCGCAATCCCTATCTTCCTGATCTGGATTTATATGTGCTGGGTAGTAATCCTCTTTGGCGCCAATCTTGTGCGTTCCATTCCATTATTCAGCACCAACAATGTCGCTATTGCCGTTCATCCCTGCCTGTTGCTGCTGGCGCTCATGCATAAGTTCTGGGATCTGCAACGGCAAGGTCGGTCCCTGCATATAAAAGACCTGCTGGCAGAACAATGGCCGCCAAGAGCAGTTAATGTGGATAAATTGCTGCTGTTGCTGGTGGAGTTGAAAATAGTCCGCAGTATCAATGAAGTAGAATACATTCTGATACGGGATCTCCATGAGGTTTCAATGTGGGATGTGCTGGGTGCCGCACCTTGGCCATTGCCGTTGGCCACCGATATGACAGCTTATCTTCCTCCCGTCATTGTCAAACACCTGCCTGATGTCGAGGCACTGCAGCTTAGCTTTCAACGTGTTGAAGAGCTTGCCTGCAAGGAGTTTTCCCAAAGCATCAATAGCTACTTCAATGGCATAAAAACCCAGGTAAACAGCCAGAGCTGGCTGGGTTCGCTCTAGGACGCCTCTGCATAACCCCGACGACTTTCTGAGGGGAGTACACAGAGGTACACTGGATTAGCACTTGATCAAATCGCGCAAGTACTTAACCACTTCTCCTTGAGCAATCATCTCGCTGTCGGGCTTGGTGCGATGTTTGTATTCGATCGCTCCACTCTCAAGTCCACGATCAGATACAACCAGGCGGTGGGGAATACCAATCAGCTCCATGTCAGCGAATTTCACGCCGGGACTGGTTTTCCTGTCTCGATCATCAAGCAGTACTTCTATACCAACAGCTGCCAGCTCTTTGTACAACTGCTCGCATACCTCGAGTACCTGCGGTGCTTTATGCGCATTTAGCGGAATGATGGCGACATGGAACGGGGCGATGTTGTCCGGCCAGATAATGCCTTTTTCATCATGACATTGCTCAATTGCTGCAGCCACTATGCGGCTCACACCAATACCGTAACAGCCCATTTCCATGACGGTGTTGCGGCCATTTTCATCCAGCACCTTGGCATTCATGGCCTTGCTATATTTATTGCCGAGCTGGAAGATATGGCCTACCTCAATACCTCGCTTGATGGACAAGACACCTTTGCCATCGGGGCTCAAGTCGCCTTCGACTACGTTTCGCATGTCTTCCACGCGAAGGTAATTGCAGTCCCGCTTCCAGTTGACACCACGCAAGTGAAAGCCATCAGAATTCGCGCCGCACACAAAGTCACTCAGAACAGCTGCGTCACGATCGACAAGGATTGGAATATTCAGATGTACCGGGCCGATTGAACCTGGCAAACAGCCGAGCGTCGCTTGGATGTCGGTGTCTGTGGCAAAGGTCAGTGGTGATCGCACACCTTCGAGCTTGCCGGCCTTGATCTCATTTAACTGATGATCGCCACGCAAGACCAGGGCTATCAGGGAAGGTTGCACGGATGCAGTATCTGTTTCCGCCAGGACAATCAAGGTCTTGATGAGCGCGCTTGGCTGGACCTGCAGAAATGCCGCAACATCTTCGATGCTTTTGCTGTCAGGAGTGGCCACTTTTTGCATGCTGCGTGTCGCAGCTGAAACATCAAGATCAGCCGGAGCCAATGCGGAGGCCATTTCCATATTGGCCGCATAGTCACCATTGTCGCTGAATACAATGAGGTCTTCGCCGGAATCGGCCAATACATGGAACTCATGTGAACAACTGCCACCGATATTGCCGGAATCAGCCAGCACTGCCCTGAAATGAAAGCCAAGGCGCGTAAAAATACGCTGATATGTGGCATACATCTGATCGTAGGTTTGCTGCAGTGACGTTTTATCAATATGAAAGGAGTAGGCATCCTTCATTATGAATTCGCGTGCTCTCATCACGCCAAAACGGGGACGGCGCTCATCGCGGAATTTGGTCTGAATCTGGTAAATATTTACCGGTAATTGTTTGTAGCTGTTGTACTCATTAAGCACTAGATCTGTAATGACTTCTTCATGTGTAGGGCCCAGACAGAAATCGCGCTGGTGACGATCTTTGAAGCGCTGCAATTCGTCTCCCATGATGTCCCAGCGGCCCGACTCCTGCCAGAGTTCCGCAGGCTGGACCACGGGCATGGATACTTCCAGTGCACCAGCATTGTTCATTTCCTCGCGCACGATATTCGTCACTTTATGCAGAACACGCAGACCCATTGGCAACCAGGTGTACATACCCGCCGCGAGTTTGCGGATAAGTCCGGCTTTAAGCATCAATTGGTGGCTGACCACAACTGCATCAGCTGGTGTTTCCCGGGTTGTGGCCAGGAGGTATAAGGACGTGCGCATTTGATTTACCGCTACAATATTTAAATGACCAGAACAGAAAAGCAGCCATTAGGCTGCTTTCCGGTTAGCTTGCGTTCAGACAGTGAAGACCGCTGGCTGAAGGGCTGTTAATAAGCTGCTATCTAATCAGCTATTACCAGCTATCACAGTTCTGCGAATCCTTTCAGTTTTTTCAACGGCAGAACTTTAACGCGGACAGAAGCCGGTTTTTTCGGGATGTCCATCAATTCGCCTGGCTTGAACGGGTTAGGAACACCTTTGCGGGCTGGACGAGCAGGACGTTTTACGGCTTTGATTTTGAGCAGGCCAGGCATTGTAAATTCGCCAGCACCACGCTTTCTTAGATGACGTTCGATAAGATCAGTCAGGCCATCCAGAACTGAACCTACTTGTTTTTTGCTCAGACCAGTGTCTTCGGAAAGGGAATTAAGAATTGCTGTTTTGGTAAATTTATCAGAGATTGCAGTGGTTTTTTTTACAGGAGCCTGCTTCGAAGTTTTTTTGCCAGCCATACATGTTTCTCTTTTTTGGTTTGATGTGTTGTTGATGAAAGATCTGCTGTTATCTAAAAACAGCCCCAATCCGCTTAACCAAGTTCAGTCCTTAAACCGTTTCGCTTTTCACTCGATGCAAACTGGAAAAATTTGTTTGTAATGGAGTGTCGGCTTC
>CAIYIP010000151.1 GCA_903926285.1 uncultured Gammaproteobacteria bacterium | reverse complement strand
TGACGGGCGTATCCGCCATAGGTGTCGACGATGATCTTGCGACCGGTCACGCCAGCGTCGCCGTACGGGCCGCCCACTACGAAACGGCCAGTCGGGTTGATGTGAAACTTGGTATGCTTGTCGATCCACTTGGCCGGCAGGACCTTCTTGATAATCTCTTCCATTACGCCTTCACGCAGTTCCTTGTTCTTCACGTCGGGTGTGTGCTGGGTGGAAAGCACGACCGCGTCAATTGAATGCGGCCTGCCGTCAACATAGCGAAACGTCAGCTGGCTCTTCGCGTCGGGTAGCAGCCATGGCAACACTTTCTTTTTGCGCATTTTGGCCTGCTGTTCGACGAGGCGATGGGCGTATTGAATCGGAGCGGGCATGAGAGCATCGGTTTCGTCACAGGCGAAGCCGAACATCAGACCCTGGTCGCCAGCGCCCTGTTCTTTATTGCTGGAAGAGTCAACGCCCTGACCAATGTCGCGGCTCTGTTCACCGATGGCGTTCAATACTGCGCAGGTTTTGCCGTCGAAATATTTGCGGGAATCGTCGTAGCCGATATCGAGCACTACCTGACGGATGATCTTTTCATAGTTGATGTTGGCTGCGGTGGTGACTTCTCCCGCCACTATGACCATGCCGGTTTTCACCAGGGTCTCGACCGCAACACGTGATTTTGGATCCTGTGCGAGCAACGCATCAAGGATGGCATCCGAGATCTGGTCACACATTTTGTCGGGGTGACCTTCAGAAACAGATTCGGAGGTGAACAAAGCAGCTTCAGACATAGTTTTAATCCTGTGTTTAATCTTCGAAATTATAAGCATTCTGACCCTATTGCAGGGACGCGACTCTACCATCCCCATAGGTCTGAGGCAAACAGACAAACAGCGTAATTTGTAGCATTTCGATGAAGTAATGAAGAGCAAACAGGGTAGCATTATTGACGTGCCTGATAGACAATAAGCCTCGTTTTTTTCGTGTGTTGCCGGCCTTCTGGCCAGTCCCGCAGCAATAGTCCTGCTATAACCAGCAGCAAGCCAAATCAAAAGGAGTAACACGATGGGTGTATCCCCCAGCCGTGCCGGTAGTGAGCGTCGTGCTTCACGACGAGAATGTGCAAATGCGATTCGTGCACTTAGTATGGATGCGGTTCAGAAAGCCAACTCGGGTCACCCTGGTGCCCCGATGGGCATGGCCGATATCGCCGAAGTCCTTTGGCATGATTATCTGCAGCATAACCCGTCAAATCCGCACTGGATCAATCGTGACCGTTTCGTGTTATCCAACGGACACGGTTCGATGCTGGTCTACTCCCTGCTGCATCTCACGGGTTATGAACTCGGTATTGAAGACCTGAAAAATTTCCGGCAGCTCCACTCCAAAACACCAGGTCATCCCGAATTGGGCTACACGCCTGGCGTCGAAACAACAACAGGTCCGCTTGGCCAAGGCCTGGCTAATGCAGTGGGTATGGCCATCGCCGAACGCACACTCGCTGCCCAGTTCAATCGTGATAATTTCGAAGTCATCAACCATTTCACCTATGTGTTTGCAGGTGACGGTTGTCTTATGGAAGGTATCTCGCACGAGGCCTGTTCGCTGGCGGGAAATCTGAAACTCGGCAAACTCATCATGTTTTATGATGACAACGGTATTTCCATTGATGGTGAAGTGCATGAATGGTTTTCCGACGATACTGCGATGCGTTTTACCAGTTACGGCTGGCAAGTGCTGCGCGTGGATGGGCATGATGGGGATGCAATAATCGCCGCAATTGATTCAGCGCGTGCCAATACAACCCAGCCTTCCATCGTTATCTGTAAAACCATCATCGGTTATGGCGCGCCGAACAAACAAGGCAAGGAGTCCTGTCACGGATCGCCACTTGGCAACGACGAAATACAGGCGACACGAGCAAGTCTCGAATGGTTTCATATGCCTTTCGATATCCCGTCCGAGATTTATCAAACCTGGGACGCCAAGGAAACCGGTT
>CAIYIP010000150.1 GCA_903926285.1 uncultured Gammaproteobacteria bacterium | reverse complement strand
GTGGGTGGAGTGGTCAACTTTATTCTTGATCGTGAGTTCGAAGGCTTCAAGCTCGACGTGAGTGCTGGCCAGCATGAAACCGGCGTCGGTACGCAATGGCAACTGGGCGCGGCAGGCGGTAAAGCTTTCATGGACGGCAGGCTCAATGTGGTCGGGTCGTTCGAAAATGTCGAAATCGACCAGATCCGCGGCGACAGGAACAGCGTCGACAACTTCCGTCGTGTTGGCTGGGTCAGAAATCCGGCGTGGTCGCCTGGCGCGCCAGCGGGCATACCGCAACGCCTGACACTGCCCGATGTAGTGTCGACGCTGTCTTCGCCCACCGGCCTCATCAGCGCGCCGAACACACCGCTGGACCGCATGCAGTTCACACTTGATGGCAAGGCAATTACACCGTTCGTGAACGGCGACGTTACTTCATTGCCTACGCAGACAGGTAACACAAGTTCAACCTCAGGCGGACCTGAAGCCGCGCAGGCATACAACACCTTTGACAACAGTCCTTCGGCGTCTGGTGTTGTCACGCGTGCCTGGTTTCTTGGCCTGCAATACGAGTTTAATGATCGCCTGAAGTTTACTACCGATGTCCGCGCAGGACGCGCGGAATCGATCAACAATTTCGTGCGCGGTGGCTTCGAGCTCGAATCACCGTGGAACATGCTGATTGCAGTCGACAACGTGTTTCTGCCCGAGAGCGTGCGCCAGCAGATGGTGCAGAGCAACCTCACGCAACTCACCGTCGGCAAGCTCGGCTCTTATGTGGATCGTCCGGAAGTTGGCTCAAACACCGTGACGGAAAACGTACTCACGCAGTGGCAGTACAGCGCGGGTTTTGAATATGCCATTCCGGGCCCGGAATGGATTGTGGAAGGGCACTACCAGACTGGCCTATCCAAGCGCAGCCCTGAAGGCAAGAATGTGATTCGTCAGGACCGGCTATATCTCGCGATGGATGCGGTAAGAAATCCTGCGAACGGCTCCATTGTATGCCGCGTGCAGTTGTTCAATCCTACACTCGAACAATTGAAGGCATCTGTTGCCGGGCGCATTTCTTCCGTGCCGCTTGATCCGACGAAGCCGCCGGGAATTGCCGGCAACACTAAGCCGCTGGAAGCACCCATTGGACTAGACAACACCGTCCGCGACTGTGTGCCGTTCAACGTGCTAGGCAGCGGCAACATCAGCAAGGAAGCCCTTGAGTATGTCACAAGCTACAAGGGCGCAAGCGGCGAAGTCGAGCAGGACTTTGCCGAATTGCTGCTGACAGGTGGGCTGTTTGAGCTGCCTGCAGGTGAGCTCAGCTTTGCGGCGGGTGTTACCTGGCGCGCGCAGGAGTTCTTCGATCTGGCAGTGACGAACGAGGCGCTCGGTGTAGGTGGCAAGGTAGTAACGATGGAAGATCTTGGCCCACCGATAAACGTCCCTGCCCTCGGTATTCGCGGCATACCCGCCGGCATCCAGAATGGCAGCGCCAACCTGCATCTGTTCTCCACCGTGCCTAATATTGCAGGTGATACAGATGTGTGGGAGTGGTTTGCTGAAGTGCAGGTTCCGGTGTGGGAATTCGGGCCGCAGCAGCGCGTCGATCTGACCGCTGCGTTCCGCCGTTCAGATTATGCCCGCAGTGGTGAGTCTGACAGCTGGAAACTCGGGGTGGATGTCGGGCTGCATGAAGACTGGCGGCTGCGCTTTACGCGTTCGCGCGATGTGCGCGAACCCACGTTTACGGAACTGTTCGATGCGCAGGGTGGTGGCTCATCAGTCTTTGATCCGCTCTTCAACAGGGCCAGCGTCCAGACCAATACGCTATCGGGTGGTAATCCCGATCTCGCCCCGGAAGTTGGTAACACACTGACCGGTGGTGTGGTCTGGCAGCCATCTTTCATGCCGCTGCTTGAAGGCTTACAGGTGGCTGTGGACTGGTACGACATCGATATCGAGGATCGTGTCGACACGCTCACAGCGCAGCGCATCATTGATGAGTGTGCAACCAATAAGCTGTTCTGCGACAGGGTGACTCGCGATCCCACGACCAACCAGCTCGTGAATGTGCGCCAGTCCTACCTGAACCTCAGCCAGGCTTCTGTGTCAGGGACCGACGTTGAAGTGTCATGGGAGGTCGAACCGGATTTCCTGGGCAACGAAGCCGAGAGTTTCAGCTTGCGCTGGCTGGGCGCGTTTCTCAGTGAATCTTCCACCACCCCATTTGGTGGCACACCGCGTGAGGCAGCGGGTGGACTCGGCACACCCGAGTACACTCATGTGTTCACGGCAAATTATGGTTTTGGTGGTTATACCGTCCAATTGCAGAACCGCTATGTGGACTCGACAATCCTGAACGTCGACTGGAAGGAAGGCGTGGACGTGGACGTCAACAGCGTGTCGTCCATGAACTGGTGGAATGCGCGTCTCGGGTACATGGCCGAGCTCGACAATGGCAGCAGCTGGAGCGTCAACTTCAACGTCCAGAACCTTTTCGACCGCATGCCACCGGTAGTGCCTGG
>CAIYIP010000149.1 GCA_903926285.1 uncultured Gammaproteobacteria bacterium | reverse complement strand
TTGGCATGGAACCTTTGCAGGTCCAAACAGTTACAGATCTGAGCCAGTGCCTCGACAAATTCGACACACTCATTGATTTCACAAACCCTTCAGCAACACTTCAGCATCTGAATTTCTGTGCGCCTGCGGGCAAGCACCTGGTCATTGGCACCACCGGTTTCAGTGACATGGAAAAATTACTGCTTAAATCGGCCAGCAGCCAGACAGGCATCGTCTTTGCGCCCAACATGAGTGTGGGTGTCAATTTGTGCTTCAAACTGCTGGAGATCGCTGCGAAGGTTATTGGCGAGGAATCCGATATAGAGATTGTGGAAGCTCATCACCGTCATAAAAAAGATGCGCCATCGGGCACCGCCTTGCGCATGGGTGAAATTGTCGCAACAACTCTGGGCCGTAACCTTAAGGATTGCGCAGTCTATGGCCGTGAAGGCCAGACCGGCGAACGCGATAACAAGACCATTGGCTTTGCCACGATCCGCGCTGGTGACATTGTGGGCGACCACACCGTCATGTTTGCAGCTCCCGGGGAACGTGTGGAAATAACCCACAAATCCAGCAGCCGCATGACCTATGCGACAGGATCATTACGCGCAGCGTTGTGGTTACAGGAAAAAGGCATTGGACTTTACTCGATGCAGGATGTGCTGGGCCTCTGACGGGTAAATTTAGCCTGATTTTTGCGTGGACAGGGTGCGGGCCTTTTCATAGAATACTTGCTCAGTACGAAAGACACTGAGACGGCAGCAACCCTGTAAATAGAATCAACCAAAAAGCGGAATGAGAAACAGACATTCCGCTTTTTTTTAAGCTGCCAAGCCACTGTAAAGTCGTCTTCAACTCTCATCGTTACGATACCGCCAGCCTTGGTGCTCCCTTTGGGAGTACTAAAATCAGCTTGCGCGATAAAGTGGCGGACTAAATGTAAAGCGCTGTTCACTGCTGACGAGGACAAGATCTTGCCAACACCTTCGCCCACACCTGCGCTCCTGGTTCTGGAAGACGGCTCTGTTTTTACCGGCATCTCTATTGGTGCCGAAGGCCTCAGTACCGGTGAAGTGGTATTCAATACCTCCATGACGGGTTATCAGGAAATTCTTACCGACCCTTCCTACGCCAAACAGATCGTTACGCTGACGTATCCACACATTGGTAACACCGGGACAAATCCTGAAGATAATGAATCGAACAAGGCGTGGGCTGCGGGTCTCATCATTCGCAATCTTCCGCTGCTTGCCAGCAATTTCCGCAATCAGCAGAGCCTTGATGAATGGCTCAAGGAACGCAATGTCGTAGCGATCGCCGAAATTGATACGCGCAGACTAACGCGCATCCTGCGTGACAAGGGTGCGATGAATGGCTGTCTTTTCGCAGGGGCTGAAGTCGAGCAAAACATCGAAGCTGCAAAAGCCAAGGCGCTTAAGGCGGCGAAAGAATTTCCGGGTCTGGTCGGCATGGATCTCGCGCAGGTGGTGAGCTGTAGCAAAGCGTACAAATGGCACGAAGGGTCATGGGCCTTGGGCAGCGGCCACAGCACACCTGCTTTAGGCAAGTATCATGTCGTAGCTTACGATTTCGGCATCAAGCTCAACATCTTGCGCATGCTGACGGATCGCAACTGCAACGTTACGGTTGTGCCGGCCAAAACTACGGCCGATGAAGTGTTTGCAATGAAACCTGACGGAATTTTCCTGTCTAATGGTCCGGGCGATCCAGCGCCTTGTGATTATGCAATACGTGCGATTCAGACATTTCTGGAAACAGACATACCTGTATTCGGTATTTGTCTCGGACACCAGCTTCTTGGTCTTGCCAGTGGCGCAACAACTGCGCAGATGAAGCTGGGCCATCATGGTGCCAATCATCCGGTACAGGACCTGGCAACCGGCAAGGTATTCATAACCAGCCAGAATCACGGCTTCGCTGTTATTGAAGACACGTTGCCGCCCAGCCTCAAAGCCACACACAAGTCACTGTTTGATGGCAGCTTGCAGGGTATTCATCGTACAGATCGACCCGCTTTCAGTTTCCAGGGTCATCCCGAAGCGAGCCCGGGGCCACATGAAGTGGGCGTTGTGTTTGACCATTTTATCGAATTGATTGAACAGCATCTTGAAACCCGTAACCGTTAAAGAGACGGATAGAAACAGCCATGCCAAAACGCAGTGATATAAAAAGCATTCTGATCATCGGCGCCGGTCCTATCGTGATCGGGCAAGCTTGTGAATTCGACTACTCCGGCGCTCAGGCCTGCCAAGCTCTGCGAGAAGAGGGTTACCGCATTATTCTGGTGAACTCCAATCCTGCCACCATCATGACCGATCCTGGTATGGCGGATGCTACCTACATCGAGCCCGTGGATTGGCAGACGATCGAAAAAATCATCGCCAAAGAAAGACCAGACGCCATTCTGCCCACGATGGGTGGGCAAACTGCACTGAACTGCGCGCTAGATCTTGATCGGGAAGGTGTCCTGGCCAAATACAACGTCGAGTTGATTGGTGCCAAGAAAGACGCCATTGCCAAGGCGGAAAATCGCCAGCTGTTTGATGAAGCCATGGTCGCCATCGGCCTGGAAACTGCGCGCCACGAATTTGCCCATAACATGGATGAAGCATTTATTGCCCAGGAAAAACTGGGTTTTCCATGCATCATCCGTCCTTCCTTCACGTTGGGTGGCAGTGGTGGTGGCATCGCGTACAACAAGGAAGAGTTCGAAGAAATTTGCCGTCGTGGGCTCGACCTTTCTCCTACAAAAGAACTGCTGATTGATGAATCACTGATTGGCTGGAAAGAATACGAGCTTGAAGTCGTGCGTGATAAAAACGACAACTGCATCATCATCTGCAGCATTGAAAACCTCGATCCAATGGGTATTCATACCGGCGATTCCATTACAGTGGCGCCAGCCCAGACGCTGACTGACAAGGAATATCAGATCATGCGCAATGCATCGATTGCGATACTGCGCGAGATCGGTGTTGAAACCGGTGGCTCGAATGTGCAGTTTGCTGTCAATCCTGCGAATGGCCGGTTGATTGTTGTTGAAATGAATCCCCGTGTGTCCCGCTCATCAGCGCTGGCCTCCAAGGCAACCGGTTTTCCGATTGCGCGCGTTGCCGCCAAACTTGCTGTGGGTTATACGCTTGATGAATTGCGCAATGAAATCACTGGCGGCATTACTCCTGCCTCGTTCGAGCCCAGCATTGACTACGTGGTTACTAAAATTCCACGTTTCACTTTCGAGAAATTCCCCCAGGCTCCCAATCGCCTGACTACACAGATGAAGTCTGTTGGCGAAGTAATGGCCATTGGTCGCACTTTCCAGGAATCCATGCAGAAAGCACTGCGCGGAATGGAGACAGGTATTTGTGGTTTTGACCCCGTGCTGGATTTTGAAGCCAGCGATGCCGATGAGCGCCTGCGCTGGGAGCTGAAAGACGCTGGCGCTGATCGCATCCGTTATGTAGCAGATGCTTTCCGCAAGGGTATGACTGTTGATCAGGTTCACGCATTAACCTTCATTGATCCATGGTTCCTCATCCAGATCGAAGATATCGTCAAGGAAGAACAGGCCTTGGCCCAGCTTACGCTGAGTCAGCTCAATCGTGCTTACCTGTACAAGCTGAAACGCAAGGGTTTCTCTGATATGCGCCTTGCGAAAGTGCTAGGCGTAACTGAAACCGAAGTGCGCGAACTACGCCATGGCATGGATATTCGTCCGGTGTACAAGCGTGTTGATACCTGCGCCGCAGAATTCCGCTCCAAAACTGCCTACATGTATTCCTGCTACGACGAAGAGTGCGAGGCAGAGGTCAGCCAGCGCGAAAAAATCATCGTGCTTGGTGGTGGCCCCAACCGTATCGGCCAAGGTATCGAATTTGACTACTGCTGTGTGCATGCTGCGCTCGCTGTCCGCGAGGAAGGTTACGAAGCGATCATGGTCAATTGCAACCCGGAGACTGTTTCTACCGATTTCAATATTTCTGATCGCCTGTATTTCGAACCGGTAACGCTCGAAGATGTGCTGGAAATTGTTCACCTTGAAAAGCCCAAAGGTGTGATTGTGCAATTCGGTGGGCAGACTCCGCTCAAGCTAGTCACTAGTCTGCACAAATTGGGCGTACCCATCATAGGCACTTCTGCAGACGCAATTGATCGTGCCGAAGATCGCGAACGCTTTCAGCATATGATCCAGAAGCTAGGCCTTAAACAGCCGCCAAACAGCACTGTGCGCAGTCTTGAGCAGGCGTTAATTGCAGCGGTAAAAATCGGCTATCCGCTTGTAGTGCGTCCTTCCTATGTTTTGGGCGGGCGCGCGATGGAGATTGTATACAACGAAGCAGAGCTCAAGCGCTACATCAACGAGGCGGTGCAGGTCAGCAACGACAGTCCTGTCTTGCTCGACTACTACCTCAATGCAGCGATCGAAATTGACGTGGATGTTGTCAGCGATGGCAAAGATGTAGTGGTGGGCGCCATCATGCAACATATCGAACAAGCTGGTGTTCATTCCGGCGACTCTGCATGTTCGCTGCCACCTTACAGTTTGCCGATGGATGTGCAGAACAACATACGCAGACAGTGTGTGCTGCTTGCCAGAGAGCTGGGTGTGATTGGCCTGATGAATTCCCAGCTCGCTTATCAGGATGGTGAGATCTACATCATCGAAGTGAATCCGCGTGCTTCACGTACAGTGCCGTTTGTATCGAAATGTATTGGCGTGTCACTGGCCAAGATTGCTGCCAAGTGTATGGCTGGCATCAGCTTGCAGACGCAGGGTTTTACGCGAGAAATTATTCCGGGCTTTTATTCCGTCAAGGAAGCTATTTTTCCGTTCAATAAGTTCCCTGGTGTAGATCCAATTCTTGGGCCTGAAATGAAATCCACCGGCGAAGTGATGGGTACCGGTTCAACCTTTGCTGAAGCGTATTACAAATCACAGAGCATGGGCGCGGAAAATATCAACCTCAACGGCACGGCATTTATCAGCGTGCGTGATATGGATAAACCAGCATTGCCAGAAATCGCACGCAATCTTCATAGTCTGGGTTTCAAGTTGGTAGCCACTAGCGGGTCTGCCAAAGTGATTGCAGATGCTGGAATTCCGGTGCAGGCTGTCAACAAGGTTATGGAAGGACGTCCGCACATTGTCGACATGTTGAAGAATGATGAGATCGATCTTATCGTAAATACAACGGAAGGCAGGCAGGCAATTGCCGACTCGGCCACTATTCGTAGTACGGCTCTGCGTCACAGGGTCTACTGCACAACTACCATCGCGAGCGCCAGAGCTGTATATGAAGCATTGGTGTTCGGCGGCGACATTTCAGTAAACAGCTTGCAGGACCTGCTCAAGCTGCCTGGTCCGCAATAGGATTATCCTTGTCACCAATGTGTAAGTGATGAGGATTCATTCGAGACATAATCATGCGTAAAGTTCCAATGACAGTCGGTGGCGCCGAAAGATTGCGCGCTGAATTACAAGAGCTGAAAGTGGTGCAGCGGCCGCGTATCATCCAAGCCAT
>CAIYIP010000148.1 GCA_903926285.1 uncultured Gammaproteobacteria bacterium | reverse complement strand
GAATAATGCATACTGGAGCAAGCATGATTTTTGCAACCGGCAACTATCAGGATGTTGTGCAACTGGATCAAGACGGGCAATGGCGCTTTGTCAGCCGCAAGGTAATTACTGACTCGCGCCAGACCGACACGCTGCTTGTCATTCCGCTTTAAACTTTCACGCTAAAGATTGCGTTGCAAACGCTTGTTTAGCCCTTAGTGCGAGCAAATTCCCGCATGAATTCTACAAGCTTCTGGCAGCCTGCCAACGGCATGGCATTGTAAATCGAAGCACGCACACCGCCGACAATCTTGTGGCCTTTCAGGGCATACAAACCATTCGCGAGCGCTTCTTTCACGAAGAGCGCATTAAGCTCGTCAGTCGGTAGCAAAAAAGTCACGTTCATTCTGGAGCGATGTTCGGGATGCGCGGTGCCACGATAAAAATCACTTTCATCGATTGCCGTGTAAATTGTTTGCGCCTTGGCCTCATTTAGTTTTGCCATAGCGGCAACACCGCCCTGATTTTTCAGCCATTCCATGACAAGGCACATCGTGTAGATCGCGAAGGTGTTGGCAGTGTTCGGCAGTGAATGCGCCTTGTGATAAACACTGTAGTCCAGTAGTGAGGGAGTACGTTCAAGTGCATGGCCAATCAGATCGTCGCGCACGATAACCAGCGCAGTGCCCGAAGGTCCCAGGTTTTTCTGCATGCCTGCGAAGACCACTCCGGTTTTACTGAAGTCCACAGGGCGCGAAAAAATATCCGACGTAGCATCAACTACCAGTGGTATATCACCCATGTCAGGATAAGTCTGGTACTGCGTGCCATAGATAGTGTTGTTGCCGGTGATGAAAGCATACGAGGAATCATCACTGACCATGTCGCGCGTAAAAGCCGGGATACGGTCGTATTGAGTGTCCTTGCTGCTGCATGCAATTGTGATGTTGCCGAAACGCGCTGCTTCAACATTGGCTAGCCGCGAAAAATGTCCGGTTTCGGCGTAAGTCGCTTGGTGAGCTGGCTTTAGTCCAAGCAAATTAAGTGGCACGCCAGAAAACTGCATCTGCGCACCACCATGGGTATACAGAATCTGGTAGTTGGACGGCAGGTTTGCAATTTCCCTGACCAAGGCATCGCAGCGGTCAAGTACGGCTTCGAATTCTTTTGAGCGATGACTGATTTCAATAATGGACACACCCATGTTATTGAAATTCAGAAACTCATCGCGAATCTGTTGCATGACTGATACAGGTAGGGTCGCAGGGCCTGCACCGAAGTTATAAACTGGTTCATTCATGGATTAATCCGTTGGCAATAATTGAAGTCAGAAGATATACGCAAGACTGTGCTAAATCGACCACGCCTTGATGACATGTTCGATGGCGCAGATATCTTTGATGGTATCGTCTGAAGATGGGCCTTCAATATCAATGAGGTTGTACGCTACATCTGCCCTGCTTTTATTCAACATGTCGATAACGTTGATATCGCGTTCAGCAAGTATCGAAAGAATCTGCCCGAGCATGCCAGGTACGTTTTGGTTGATGATCGCAATACGGCTGGTACCAGGACTTCTTTCGAGGGCAATGTTCGGAAAATTAACTGAGTTGCGGATATTGCCGTTTTCCAGAAATTCGCGGAGCTGATCCACTGCCATCATGGCGCAATTATCTTCGGCTTCATCCGTGCTGGCACCGATGTGCGGCATCAGAATGGTTTTTGGATGACCCAGGATTTCGCGGGTCGGGAAATCGGAGACATAGTTTGAAAGCCGGCCGCTGTTCAAGCCTTCGAGCAGGGCGCTGTTGTCGACGATGGCTTCGCGCGAAAAATTCAACAGTACTGCACCGGTTTTGAAATAATTGATGATTTTGCTCATCTTTTAGATAATGAATGCACGCGTATAAAATTGGACACAATAAAATATTAATGTCATTCTTTGTATCCCCATTCCATTTTCGCCAAACCCCTTGCACATACGT
>CAIYIP010000147.1 GCA_903926285.1 uncultured Gammaproteobacteria bacterium | reverse complement strand
GTGTGCTGGGACCAATGGTCTCCGGAAGCGGCGCGGCTGATGGCGCTGGCGGGTGCCGATATTCTGCTGTATCCCACGGCGATTGGTTGGGACATTGATGACATGGATGCAGAAAAGCAGCGGCAGAAACAGGCGTGGCAGCTCATGCAGCGCTCGCATGCAATCGCCAATCATCTGCCCGTGCTTGTAGCAAACCGTGTTGGCCACGAAGCTGATCCTTCCTCACAGGGCAAAGGCATCAAATTTTGGGGTGGCAGTTTTATCGGCGGCCAGCAGGGTGAATTCATCGCCGAGGCAGATGCCGAAGCCGCGTGTTACCTCGTTGCTGATCTTGATATGAGCCGCACCGAAAAACTGCGGCGCATCTGGCCCTATTTCCGTGATCGCCGCATTGATGCGTACGGCGGTATCACCAGTCGATTTCTCAAACCCTAGGTCAAACCGGGTATGGATAGCCATATGGTTACTCTGCAGGCCTGGCTCACAGAAATCTACCAGCAGGATGCGCGCCGCATTTACGCTACTCTCGTGCGCCTGCTGGGTAATTTCGATTTGGCTGAAGACAAGCCACAGGAAGCTTTTTTGTTATAGCCTGCGACACTGGTCCAGCGCATCGTCCGCGGCAAAAATAGGGTCCGTACCGCTGGTATTCCGTAGGTCATTGCTGGAACAAGCAGCAGCAAAAAGCCCGATTCAATGAGCTGAAAGAGTTTATCAAAAGGAAACACACTGATGATTGCGTTGATCGAAGCTCACCGCAGTGGTCTCTTCGCGAAGCCGCACTGGCTGCGTAATATTATTGCCGGCGTGATTGTTGGCGTGGTGGCATTGCCACTCGCGATGGCCTTTGCTATTTCTTCCGGTGCGCGTCCCGAGCAGGGAATCTATACGGCAATCATTGGCGGCGCGCTGGTTTCGATTTTTGGTGGTAGTCGGCTGCAGATCGCAGGTCCGACCGGTGCCTTCATCGTAGTTCTCGCCGGCATCAATGCAGAATTCGGCATGGCCGGTTTGCAACTGGCAACCCTCATGGCGGGTGTGATGCTGGTGTTGAACGGGGTCGCCCGTATGGGGGCCATTATCAAGTTTATTCCGGCGCCGGTAATAGTTGGCTTCACTTCGGGCATTGGGGTGATCATTTTTGTCGGACAATGGACCGACTTTCTGGGACTGCCTGCGAGCAGTGGTGAGCACTTCCACGAGAAACTCATGAGCCTGATGCGGGTGTTGCCACAGTTCAATCCGGCCACGCTCGGACTGGCAAGTCTGAGCCTGTTGCTGGTTATCTACGCGCCGCGCATCAAGGGTCTCGCGCGTATTCCGGGG
Organism: uncultured Gammaproteobacteria bacterium; assembly: GCA_903926285.1. Classification (GTDB taxonomy): domain Bacteria; phylum Pseudomonadota; class Gammaproteobacteria; order Pseudomonadales; family Pseudohongiellaceae; genus CAILUG01. Next base: position 225 of record CAIYIP010000147.1, on the reverse strand, counting down.
CCGCTGGTAGCAATGGTAGTTGCGACTCTCCTGCAGTCGAACTTGCACCTGCCAGGAGTGGCAACAATTGGCAGTGCGTTCGGGGGGATTCCGCTGGGTCTGCCATCATTCAACTTGCCGGAAGTATCGCTGTCACAGCTTATTCTGCTCATCGGCCCGGCGTTCACGATCGCGATGCTGGGCTCAATCGAATCGTTGTTGTCGGCAGTTGTGGCCGACGGCATG
>CAIYIP010000146.1 GCA_903926285.1 uncultured Gammaproteobacteria bacterium | reverse complement strand
CTCCAAAGCTTGTTCGGGCACCAGCTCGGGATTGCCTGCACTGATCACATCAACACGATTGTCGTCGTTGGAAAAACTCGCGACAAAGTCACCAAAATCGAGCTGATCGACGCGGCGTTCAATACGCGCTCGGACTTGCGTGAGACCGGAGATGTCATAACGCGCCACGAACCGTGGCCGCGCGAAGAACAAGTCGCGCGCCCGGCTGACATCGCTACCTTGCTGCCGCAGTTCTGAAAATTCCAGGTCCACGGAGACTTCCAGCAGCAGTGCCGGCAGCGGTTGCCAGGTGTAGGTGCTGAACGCTTCGAAGCGGGTTTCTTCCACTGTTGAATCCTGGTTGAACAGCGGTACTTCAACGAGTGCGCCATTGTTGTCTTCAAACAGCGCGACGCGCTGCGTTACCGAATTGAGCGCAAATTCCGCACCGCTCTGAATCGACCGCGTTTCGGTCAAGCCCCATTGGTAAGAGCCGCGCACGATTTTTTCCGCGGCTTGCTGGTTTTCGATTTGCAGCTCGCGCAACACAGTGGGCCTGCCGGTGGGGGTGACGGCAAACGAATTGTCTTCATCACCTTCGTTACTGGTATAAACAAAAAGCGCTGTCAGTACGTTGCCATTCTCAAGCGCGTGCTCGTAGTCGCCACCCAGTTCCCATTCCCTACCGAGGTCGTTGCCAGTAATAAACAGCGTGTTGGAAAAAACCAGCGGGTCGGCAGTGGCGGCAAAACGGTCAGAATTTTCGCGTCCGGTTTCTTGCGCATAGGCATAACGGCCGTTGAGGTTGAGGATGTCGTTGTTGGCAAAGGTGTAGGAAGTGTTGGTGGTCAAGGCATGTTCGTTGGCGCGCTCGCGTTCTGCTTCGAGCTGGCGTTCGTACAGGCGATTGGCGGGGGTGAAGAAAAGATCAGTGCGATCTTCCATGTTCTTGCGGGTGCCGAGCTGTGCCGAAACGAGATAGTTCAGTGCGCCGATATCGCCGCTGTAGCTGACTTCGCTACCACTTCCGTAACTTCTGTCCGAATAATCCTCCACGTTGGCCTGCCACGAGCCAACGCCAGTAACCAGTGTGCCATCGAGGACGACGTTCACCACGCGACCCTGGCTGCGTACGTCGAGTCCGGTGACTGTGCCCCGGATTACTTCGATCCGCACCACCTGGCGCGCCTGGATGCGATCCATCGCCGAACCGATGTCATTGGACTTGCCGGACAGGCGTTTGCCATTAATCAGCACCTGGTCGCCCGAATTACCGAAACCACGCTGGTCACTTTCACCGCCTTCAAAAATTTCCTGCAGGCCTGGTATACGTTCTAGCTGATCGCGCGCCGTAACAACGTTGTAAGGCGTGAAATATTCAGGGCTGTAGATCACGCGGTTGCCGGCGTCCGTCACTGTGACCCCGGTACTGCTGGAAAGCGGTACATCAGTTTGCTGGGCGCGTACCGCATTGCTGCATAGCGGCAACAGCAGAGCGCATAAAAGTGTGGTTCTGGTGATTGGTAACAAACAAGTCCCCTTAATGTGTAATGCGGTCTGACGGCAGCGTAGATTTTATTAAAGTTGCCGTCCACAGTGTGGTGCTTTGCGTTACAGGCCCGGTCCTTTGGCACAAGATGCCCGGCAGTCTGTTGGCAGGCCAGGCGGATGCCACGCGTTGGTAACACGGATGGTAACGCAGTCCATAGCTGATTGTTTACACCTTCATGCAGGATGCATCAGCCATCAGTAGCCAGCGGTCTTTACAGAACCGCCCGCATATTCTTCATCCTTTGCGATCGAAAAGCTGGCGAAACACTGGCGATAGATATTGCAATTCTTCTTGTGTTTTTCACGTTCACTTAACTCCACTCGCTTAACCTTGCCGCGCTTTGCAATTGGCTTACCTTGCAGGCAATACACGCCTATTTGCTTTTTAAAATACCAGGAGAACACAACATGTTGATCAGTGAGAAGAAGAACCAGCCAGGTGTCGAACTTGCGCCTGTTTTTGCAGCAAAGATGCATTTTAAAAGACGCATGCTGAGTTTGGTCATCACCACGGCTGTGTTGGCGCAAACAGCGCTGGCCCAGCAGGCACCCGCTGCACAGACCGCAGAACCAGAAACTCGTTCACCCGCTGGCATCGAAGAAATTCTGGTTGAAGGCAAGGCCATCGACGTTGGTGTTTCTGTTCTAGCGGTGGATGTCGCACGTTTTGGCACACAGGTGCAGGTCATCAATGCTGCTGAAATTGAGACGGGTGGTTTTACCAACTTCGGCGAACTGGCTGCAGGCCTGATACGCGGCGCGAATATTGGTTATTCACCCGACGAAGGCGAGTTCACGATTCGTATAGACGGCGGCACCGACCGCGATACGCTTCTGCTGCTTGATGGCATACCAACCTTCGACCGTGGCACTCCGCTCGAAAGCCTGTGGGGTGCAACAGCACTTGATCCGCGCATGATCGAAAACGTGGAAGTTTTCCGCGGTGGCCAGAGCCTCTATTTTGGTGGCAATGGCGGCCTCGGTGTCGTGAATGCTGTCTATAAGCGTCCTGAAGCCGGCGATGAAGTTAGCGGCGAAGTCGGCTTCTATGCGGGCGATTTCAAGACACGCGAAATGTACGGCAACGTTACCGTGCCGCTGGGCAAAAGTGGCTAACACTACCTGATGCTGTTTGGTCGTACCTATGAAACGGACGCGCATGAAATTTTCAGTAAGGAAGCCTATATTGATAATATTCTCGCGCTCGGCGGCATGCATGACTTTCCATACAGCTACAACTCGATGGGTGTCAAATACCTGTGGGCGATCAACGACGATACCGAGCTGCGTTTCGGGTATCAGTTCAACACCATCAACTTTGAGGATTCCTTTCCAAGTACCACGATCTATACCCCTAATTTCACTGAGTTTCCGATGTGGGAAGCCCGGTTCAAAACCAGCTTTAACGACCAGCTTGATTATGAAGCTGAAGCGTATTACACCGACCCGCGCCTGAAAAACACTGAGTTTCTTGCGCGTGTATGTAACATACCCAGACTTGCTGACTTGGCACCCAATGTGCGCGCAATTGCTGCGGCACGAGGCATTACCAGTTTCCCCACCGCCACATCCTACGAAACATTTGCCGCAACAGTGGATGGCCTTGCCACCGGATGCGTGACGAATCCCTTCGCCGCGCAAGGCAATGCAACTAACACAGCAAGAACCGGCATCTACGTAAATCCACAGGGTGTGCCCTACGGCACCAATGCCAATCCATTTCCGATCGGCGCGCCAATAGGTTATGCGATTGAAAGTATTGCCGGCTTCGGCACTGGCGTACCGGTAAAGGGTACGGGTGATGCCGACCAGGCCATGGCCGGTTATGTCGATTTCGGTTTTAACAATCGCCTTAAATACACCCTCAACGACAACTTTGAAGGCGTACTGGGTTTCCAGAACATCACTTACCACGACAACTCCTCCGTTGTTTTCGGTATGCGAGACGACAACGTGCAGAGCAACGGTATTTATGGCGAGCTGCGCATGAGCACCGACTACTTTTTCCCCACCAACATTTCCATTTCGGGTCGCAAGGATTTCAACGACAGCTTCAACGACGAATCGATCTGGAAATACGGCCTGCGTCAGGAGTTGATGGGCGGTCTTTATATACGCTCAAGTGGTGGCACTTCTTACAGCCAGCCCACAACAGCGGAAGCAGGTTTTGCGAGCAACAGGATTGCCAACCCGACGATTGAAACGCAGCAGGTCGAAGCCTACAACCACGGACTTGGTATCAACGGTGATTTTCTCAATGGGACTTTCAACGTTGAGCTCGGCTACTTTGATACAACCATCGACCACATGTTTGGCTCAGCCCAGTTGCAGAATGTCTGCATTAATTATCCGGGTGTAACTCCTGCCGACATCAATCCGAACATCATCACGCCTGACGCGTTCTGCCAGTTTGCACTAGCCCAGGGTTTTGCGCGTACCCAGACTGCCAGCTTCAATCAACGCGCAGCACAGGATATCCAGGGCATGACTCTCGATGTCTCCGTCGACCTCGACCAATGGCAGGCCGACTTCACGTTCACCGACATGGAATCACTTGAGCTGAATCCAATCTTCGGCCAGAAGGCGCTGCTGGATCACGCTGGCACTGCTCTGAGTTTTGTGGTGCCTGGTGCTGCCGGCGAGAATAAGTTCAGGCAGTCAGGCGAACGTGCTGAATGGTCAGCATCGATGCTGTTGTCGTACACGCCGAACGAGAACTGGATATTTTCGCTGAATCCAAAATGGCAGGGACCGGAATGGGCCTATGCTGACGGGCGCTCAAGCCGGCTTGTTGACGCAAGCGGTAACCGCACTACGCCGGATCTCAATTTTGGTGACTACCTTGTTGTAAATGGTTCGATCCAGTACTTCATGGGCGCCGACAAGGAACATCGTTTTCTGCTGCGTGCCGTCAACCTGCTCGATGAGACCTATTACGAGCGTGGGGGCCTCGGTATCGCCGTGTTGTCGCGCGCGGCAGTGCGCGGTGAACTCGGCCTTAATGATTCGAATTACTACAACTTCTACGGCTGGAACGGCAAGCCCCGTTCGTTCTTCGTGCAGTATGAATATCAATTCTAGGAATTACAGGAGCATGCTATGAAGTTGAAAAAATTAGCTTATACATTATTGCTGCTGGGTGCTGCTGATATTCAGGCGGCAGAATTTGGCGGCGAAACCCGCTGGTGGAAAGGCAACACGCATACCCACACATGGTGGAGCGATGGTGATACACCGCCTGAACTTGTCGCGCAGTGGTACAAGGAACACGGTTACGAGTTTCTGGTATTCAGTGACCATAACACCATGCAGGCAGGCTCGAAGTGGTACTCGGTGGATGCCCCGTCGCGCCCGGTAGAACAGATCCAGAAAGCGTATCAGGATTATCTGGCAGCCTTCGGGCCTGACTGGGTCGAAGAACGCACTGTGGACGGCAAGCGCGAAGTGAAAATTAAAACGCTGGACGAATTCCGCTCGCTGTTCGAGGAGCCCAGCCGCTTCATTTTTATCAAGGGCGAAGAGATCACTGCAAGTCACCACAATCATCCCGTGCATATGAACGGAGTAAATCTGGTGGATTTTATTGCCCCCATTGAAGGCGATAGTGTTGCCAATACCATCCAGCAAAATCTGGATTCGGTCGTTGCACAGGGCAAGCAGTACAGCCAGCCGATGTTCATTCATCTCAATCATCCCAACTTCCATTTTGCCGAAACTGCAGAAGATTTCGTGAACCTTGACCATGCACCTGGCGACGGTTTCTTCGAGATGTACAACGGCCACTCGGATGTGCACAACTCTGGCGATGCTTTACATGAGAGTACAGAACGTATGTGGGACATCGTGCTGGCCAAGCGGCTCGGCGAAATGAACCGCAGTGTGTTCTATGGCCTGGCTGTGGACGATGCGCACGAATATACAGTGTGGGGCCTCGGTGAAGTGAATCCTGGTCGTGGCTGGGTGATGGTGAAATCGCAATGGCTTACGCCGAATAAGATCACCGAGGCAATCAAGCACGGCGATTTCTACAACAGCACGGGTGTTACGCTCAAGAGTCTTGAGATGACACCTGACGGCATCGAGCTTGAGATCGAACCACAGGCTGGCGTGGAATACCGTGTGGAGTTCGTTGGCACCCTGCAGAATGCAGATCTACAGGGTCATGAAGAAGCCAATCCTCCACACGAGCACGAAGGCAGCCTTGATCATCTGCACAACAGTATCATTCGTTACAGCGCCGACATTGGCAAAGTGCTCAACGAAGTGAAGGGCACAACAGCCAGCTACAAGGTCAGAGGTGATGAAATTTACGTGCGCGCACGTATCACTTCCACAAAGTTGCATCCCAATCCCCATGCGGAAGGGGATGTGGAAATGGCCTGGACGCAGCCACTGGTGGTAAAGAGCAACAACTCACAGCGTTAGCGTCACGTATAGATCGAAGCCATAACAAGGATGTTATGGCTTCGCCACGCACGCATGCGCTTAATCTGACACTACGCATTCCTTAGTTGCTCTAATTTATTTTTTGATCATTTACTATTTCGATATTTACCCTGATTTAACAGGGTTGCGCCACGCTTGCGGCACTAAAAAGTAATTGCAGAAAATGCACCTGGATTTTCCTATGCATTCGACCCTGCGTCAGGAGAAGGGACAATGAGCATTGATCGGCGCCAGTTTTTAACCTTTACTGCCGGCACCAGTGCGGCAGCAGCTTTTGCCGCGCTGCCCGCCAGTATCCAGCGCGCGCTTGCGGCCGAGCCTGCCGTTGCAACGGGTACTATCAAGGATCTTAAGCATATCGTTATCCTCATGCAGGAGAACCGCGGCTTCGATCATTATTTTGGCACCATGAAAGGCGTACGCGGCTTTGGTGACCGTTTCCCGGTGCCGCTGGAGAGCGGGAAGCCGGTCTGGTTTCAGTCCAATGGTACGCAGGAAATTGCGCCATTCCATATGGATCCGCAAGCGTTCAATGCCTTACTGGCGCCCAGCACGCCGCACAGTTTTGCCGATTCGCAGGCGGCCTGGAATCAGGGCAAATTCGGCTCGTGGCCCAAATACAAACATGACAATTCAATGGGCTACTACCGGCGCGAAGACATTCCGTTCCAGTTTGCACTTGCTGAGGCTTTCACGATTTGTGACGGTTATCATTGTTCTATCACGGGGGGCACCGACCCCAACCGCATCACCTTTTTTAGCGGCTCCAATTTCAATCCGGAACTTGCCGCGCAAGGTATCAATTGTACCGACACAGATTCCGAACCGGACAACTTGCGCTGCTGGATCGCCAACCCCGAGGTCGACAAGTGGCCGGTGCCAGGCTATACCTATAAGGACAGCGCATTTCTGTGGCCGACTTTGCCGGAGCTGCTCGAGGCCGCCGGCATCAGCTGGCGCATTTATCAGGACCCCAACGACAATTGGACCGGCGCGATGCATGGCGGGCTAGCCTTCGCCGGTTTCAGAACGGCAGCACCAGGCTCGCCGATTTACGTCAATGGCATGTCGTTGTGGACACTGGAGGATCTCGCCGAGGATGTTAAGAACAACACGCTGCCTGAGGTCTGTTGGGTGCTGCCACCGCGGGCATTTTCCGAACATCCGGGCGCACCTTCCAGTCCGCAGAAAGGGGGGCATTTCACCGAGCAGGTACTAAACGCGCTCACTGCCAATTCTGATGTGTGGAGCAAAGCAGCGCTCTTTCTGACGTTCGACGAGAACGATGGTTTGTTCGATCATGTGCCGCCTCCCAGCGTGCCTTCGTATAATCCCGATGGCAGTCTGGCTGGCAAGGCGACGCTGAATCTCGATGGTGAATATTTTTCCGACCCGGCCCGCAAACATCTCGACCCCGAAGACATGACATCAGGTAACCTGCGTCCGTTCGGCCTCAGCGCGCGGGTACCAATGTATGTGGTGTCGCCATGGAGCAAGGGTGGCTGGGTCACTTCCGAAGTATTCGATCACACCTCGATCAGCATGTTTCTGGAACAGCGCTTCGATATCGCTGTGCCCAACGTCAGCCCGTGGCACCGCGCCGTTTGTGGCGACCTGACCTCAGCTTTTGATTTCAGTGCGCGTGGCGATAACCAACCCGCTGCCTTGCCTGATACCGGTAATTACCTTGCGCTGGAAGCCCAGCAACTTACGATGCCGGACTATGTCGTACCGCAAAGCCATCAGATGCTGTTTCAGGAAGCAGGTACGCGGCTGTCGCGCAAGCTGCCTTACGTACTACATGTAAATGCCGACGTTACGCAGGGCAATAACGTGGCACTTACTTTCAACAACAAGGGTGAGCGCGGCGCCGTGTATCATGTCTATGACAAGCTGCATCTCGACCGCATTCCGCGCCGCTATACCGTTGAGGCGGGCAAAACGTTAGCGGATATCTGGAAAACTGCTGCCGATGAGGGCCGCTACGACTTGTGGGTATATGGACCCGCCGGCTTCGTGCGCGTATTTCGGGATGCAGCCGATAGCATTAAACCGGAATGTACCATTGAATACGATGCAGGTATCGGTGATGTACTGGTGGTGCTGACAAATCCTGGCACAGAAGCCTGCGCTCTCGCCATCCAGGACGAAACCTACGCGAGCGGCGGACCGTGGCAGTTCACACTCGCTCCTGGTCAGCAAGTCAAGCAGCGCTTCTCCTTGCAGAGCAGTGCCCGCTGGTACGACCTGAGTGTTACGGACCTCTCGCTAAACGGCTATCTGCGACGCTTTGCCGGTCGTGTTGAAACCGGCCAGGATGGACTCAGTGACCCGGCGCTGGGTACTGCTGTGCAGGCGTAAAGGCTATGCATTCAATTGAGGGCCTCTGACAGCCGGTCTGATTGTGTGCCGTCCGCAACCTTCGGCATTGCTGACTATACGAGGGTGCTGCGTGCGGCGCTGGAGAAAGATCCGACGCTTTAGCAATATTCAATACTGCTTATTTAATTTCAACTCACTGCCGGTTGCGGTAGTGAGTCAGGCTACGTACTCGCGCGGCCCCCGGAATCTTCCTGTAGCAGACCGCTAGCAAGTGCCATTGCTGCGTACGTGGCGCAATTTATTCTCCAAGCCATGAATTCCAATCCTTTTTCCTTGTTGTTGCGTATAGCAACCAGGACGACTGTTTGCAGGAAGGCTGTTTCCTGCAAAAATCCCCATAACAGATCAGTTTTTTGAGATTTATGCCAGCGACACTCCCAGCTATCCAGCGTTGTTACCCGTTAATTAATCTGCTTCTTTTCAAGTTGAGCTGGGTACTGCTGGTGTGGGGGCAAGCGTCTGGTGTGTGGCCTGCGGTGCTGTTGTTGCTGGGGAGTTTTGCGCTACATCCTGCGCGACAGATCGCCTTCCGCTGTATTTGTGCTGTGGCCTTGTGCGGCATTGTGGTCGACCAGATGCTGAGTTCTGCTGGCCTCTTTGTGTTCAGTTCTACGCATTTGCCGTGGTGGCTGCTCGTGTTATGGCTGCATTTTAGTCTGGTGTTGCCGCAAGGCTTTCGGTTTTTGTTTGCGTTGCCTGTGTGGTTGCAGAATGCAGCGGGTGCGATCGGAGGTCCGTTGAGTTACTGGGCGGGTATGCAGTTGGGTGCGGTGAATTTTGGCGTGCCGACAATGAGTACCGTGTTGATGCTGGCTGCGGTGTGGGCTGTATTGTTGCCGGCACTGGTCAAGTTGGTGCGCTGGTGTGAAAGCGGGGTGAAAGGGCGCAAGCCTGGGGCGGTAATGTTGTTGCTGCTTTGTTCCACTACCTTGCATCAGCCTGAGGTACGCGCCGGGCAAGACAGTCTATTGCCGCTGGGGCAAGCCACCTACCGTTTCCTGTTCATGGATATTTACGAAGCGAGCCTTGCGGTCTCCAGTAAGGACTTCAGTTTTCCACAGACAGTGCCCTTTGAGTTGACCCTCACCTACAAACGCAACTTCCGTAAAAAGTCGATTATGGCCGAAACACTCAAGCAATGGCGTTTGCAGGGCATCGCGCCGCAAGCGGGATGGATCACCAAGCTTGAAGCGCTTATTCCCGATGTGCAGGCAGGCGATGCGCTTGTGCTGCTGGTCGATGCCAACTACACGAGTCATGTCAGCCTGAACGACACACCGCTCGGCTCTGTCAGCGATCCTGCATTCAGCAAGGCTTTTGCGGGCATCTGGCTGGCTGCTGAAACCACTCATCCTGAATTTCGAAAACAACTGCTGCGAGGCCGCCCATGAAATATTTTCTTCCCTTTATTCTGCTGCTGTCAGCCTGTAGCGGCACGAATATCGACACTTACAGCTCTACCCAACCCGCGCTGGATTTGCGCACGTTCCTGCAAGGCGACCTGATGGCCTATGGCATGCTGCAGGATCGCTCCGGGCGCATGACGCGCCGTTTTGTGGCAACGCTGCAGGCAAGCTGGGTCGGTGAAACCGGTACGCTGGTCGAACAATTCCATTTTGATGATGGTGAAGTGCAGGCGCGGACCTGGATCATCACGCATCTTGGCAATGGTCAATATTCCGGTACTGCCGGTGATGTGGTGGGTGAGGCGCGAGGGAAAATTGCGGGTTCGGTGTTCCAGTGGCAGTACCAGCTGAATGTGCCCTGGAATGACGGCGCTATCGTCGTCAATCTGGATGACTGGCTTTACCTGATTGATGACCGTCACCTGATCAATAAAACCACACTGACCAAATTTGGCTTCAGGGTAGGG
>CAIYIP010000145.1 GCA_903926285.1 uncultured Gammaproteobacteria bacterium | reverse complement strand
GTCATGCTGACAATCGTGTTGTCGAGCAAGTTCAATGCTTTCGAAAGATCCACCTTGCGATTGTAGGCGGGATCGCGCGTCAACTGTGTGACGGTGCGCCAGTGATCCAGCGAAAGCCTGTCGCGCAAGGTGAATGCGATGTGATTCAGACTGCGTAGATTGGCTGCGAGGCCAAAGGGTTCTTGTTCGAGTGTCACGGTCGCGCGCAGTCGCTCATCAAGGCTGCGTTCATCGTCTACCATGCCGTACGCGGACAGCAGTGCAAAAATCGGGTTGTCGATGCCATCTTCGTTTTCCTGCAGCACGGCATTGAGGCCGCCGCGCAGAAGGCGCGCAACACATTCACAACGTTCGCTGGTGCGGCCGAGCCAGAATTCGTTTTCGGCAACACGTGAAGAGATAGCGCTGTTGGATGAAACCAGATCCGCCGCTTTTAGTGTGCTTCGCAACAAGGTGAACTGTGTATCCTGCGGCCCATCGGCGAGTACCCAGGTGTCCTTGGAACCGCCGCCACGTTGCATGGACACTATACGAGAATCAATTTCGCTCGCTACGCGGGTCAGCCCACCAGGCATGACAATGTAGTTACCCCCCGGAGACGCACTCGCGTGTACACGCAGTCCAATTGCACGTGGTGACAATTTTTGTTTCGCCTTGCCTGACAGTACGGGCGCCTGCGAAACGCGCACCAGCTCCTGGGCAATGAATCGTTGCGGATTTTTGCTGATTTTGATCCGCAGTTGCTCGAGTCCGGGTGCATCGAGATCCTGGCCAAACACAGGCTCAAAGGGGAAGCCCGGGTCAGCAGGCTTGAATACCAGTTTCTTGTAGTTATTCAAGGCATCAGCCATAGCTGCCGGTTCGCCACACCACCAGGTGGCGATGGATGGCAGAATCAGTTTTTCATCGAGCAAGTGTTCGCAAAGGCTAGGCAAAAATCCCATCAATGCGCCAGCTTCAAGAATGCCGGCACCGGGAGGATTGGCGACAAGTACAGTACCGCGGCGCACACATTCCATGAGTCCAGCGACACCGAGAATTGAATCCACGCGAAGTTCCAGAGGATCGCAGAATACGTCATCCTGGCGGCGGATAATGGCGTGTACTCGCCGCGGACCGTCAATGGTTTTGAGCCACACCTTGTTATCACCAACAACCAGATCGCCGCCATCGACGAGCCTGAAGCCGAGGTAACGCGCGAGCAGCGCATGTTCAAAATAGGTTTCGTTGTAGGGCCCCGGTGTCAGTACAACAGCGAGCGATGGCCCGTCTCCTTTGGGAGCGTGGTACATCAGGGAATCTCGCATAGTTGCAAAGTAGTGCGCAAGATGACGGACGCCCTGGCTGCGAAACAATTCGGGGAATACCTGGGAAACAATCAAGCGGTTTTCGAGAGCATAACCCGCACCGGATGGTGCTTGGGTGCGGTCGGCGATCACCCACCATTGGCCATCAGGTGAGCGGGTAAGATCAGCAGCATAAAGATGCAGGAAAATTTTGCCGGGCAGGTTCATGCCATGGGCATTGCGCAGAAAGCAACTATGGCCAAAGATCAGGGAAGCGGGAAGCAGTCCGTCTCTCAACAGGGTTTGCGGGCCGTAGAGGTCTGCCAGAATACGATTAAGGAGGCGCGAACGCTGAATGACCCCCTGTTCTAGTCCGTGCCATTCTTCTGCAGACATTACCAGCGGGAGGACATCAAGTTCCCACTGGCGGTCGAGGCCTTCAGGATCGGTATAAACGTTATAGGTGATACCGCTGTCGCGGATCCGGCGTTCTGCAGAGGCGATGCGGGTGCCTAATTGGCGCGAACTGATGTTATTGATGCTGTTGAACAGGGGTTGCCAGTGAGGACGAGGCACGTCCAATTCCAGAAACATTTCATCGTAACGATCGGCCTGCGCCTGGTAGCCTGGAAGAGCTGAGTTCACTTTGTTCAGGGATTCCTTGGGCGGAAATGAAGCTTCTGCGTCTACTATCATCCTATTGCCAGTCATTCGCCAGTCATTCGCCAGTCATTCGCCAGT
>CAIYIP010000144.1 GCA_903926285.1 uncultured Gammaproteobacteria bacterium | reverse complement strand
TACCAGGATCGGCATGATACCTTCCTGCGTGGCGATATCCTGTGGGAACCCAGTGACACTTTTACTGCGCGATTTACAGCGTTTCAGGCCAATCAGACCGCAACCGAGGGCAGGCAGGTTCGTTTCAGCACCCAGAAGGCTGCGCTCTGGTCTGATAACGTCCATATCGTCGCGTTGAATTGGTTGATGAAGCAACCGGGCCGACAATATCCTTCCCCGCAATTCTCGCCCCAGTATTACGAACCCGATTACCCGGGAGGCGAAGTCGGTACCTGGGAAACCAAGGCAAGACAGCCGGCAGATGCCTCAAAAAACAATTCGAAAGATCTTACTTTGCGGCTTAACTGGCAGCTTACTGACAATATCGAGTTTGAGTCACTCACAGCCTCCAGAAGTGAAATCGCCCATCAGTTGAGTTTGCAGGACGGTGCAGATTTTGTTGCCTGCTGTCGCGATGATCGTTACTACGACGATGATCTGTTTTCCGAAGAAATACATCTAACTGGCAGCTTTTTTGACGAACGAATGACTTTCCTTGTTGGAGGCTACTACTCGGATGCAGACAACAAAACAAGGTTGTATCGCTACTGGATGACAGAATGGTACTTGCCTGATACCAACGGTGATGGCAATCCAGAACTGAACACGACGCTTATCAATGGAGTGCGAGCTTACGGCACGAGCATCGGCAATTCACTGCTGTCAAAATATACCCCGCTGGGTTCGATGAACAACGCTGCAAATAGTCGCTGGGATCTCACCAATGAAAAGGAAAAGTCTGTATTTGGTGAGGTTGACTGGTTGTTCAATGAAAAACTCAAAGTAACTCTTGGTGCGAGGGTGAGCTGGCGTGATGTTGTCAGCACCCAGTACAGGCCAGGCTTGAAAGATGCGCCTGCACTCTTCCTGGGTAATCCTCTGCGCTCACCCACGGAAGGCAACACCATCGGCTCTGGTGACATGTGGGGCGGAGTTGTGGTGCCTCCTGCCAAGGCCGGGATCAATGTAGTGAGTATCGATGCTTCCTTTACGCCCAAGGTGTCGGTCAGTTACCAGTTCAACGACGACATCATGACCTATGCCACTTATGCAGAAGGTTTTTCCGAAGGTGGCGTGAGTTATGTAGCTGCACTGGATCAGCTGTTCTATCTCGATCCTGAAATAGTGGAGAGCACAGAAATCGGCATCAAGGCCTATTTCTTCGATAGGTCAGTTCGTTTCAACTCCAATATGTTCTTCAGCAAATGGCAAAATCTGCGGGTAAGTCGCCATCCCCGAGATCCCAATACGGGTCTGGAGCTGCCAACGCCGTTCAATACCGACGACGGCTCGGCAGAAGTATCAGGCTTCGAATCGGAGATTATGTGGTCTGTTACCGATGAGTTCAGTCTCAACTTCAGCGGCGGCTACCTTAAGACAAAATACATCGAGATAGGTGACCCCGATGTTACCTCTCTCGCATTCGGTGCCCCCTTTGCCTTTGCGCCAGAGTGGAGTTACTCAGTCGGTGCCCAGTATGATCGACCGCTGGCCAACGATGCGACACTCACGCTCCGCACTGACTATGGCTGGAAAGATGAATATGAACGCGATTCATCCATTTTCCGCCAGAGTGAATCACCGGAACCTGCTTATGGCTTGCTGAATTTCCGTGCGAGATACGGAAAAGTCACCAATGATGGCAACGAGTGGAGTGTGGCCCTGTGGGCATCAAATCTGACCAATGTGCGTTATATCGACGGTGGGTTTGTGTCTGCAGGACTGGGACTGTCACTTGATACTGTGGGTCCACCCCGTGAATATGGTATCAGCCTTGACTATAGTTTCTAGCAGAGTGCTGCTATAACGCAAAAATGGGGTTGATATCTTTTGCCCCATTTTTGCTTTGGCTGATTTCTGGAATTGTTGGGCATTGTCCGGGCTTTGAAAGAATACTCCTGGAATGAATGCCTCGTTGATCAAATGCTGTCCATGTAACTGGACAATGAGCTTGTCATGAAAAAATTTCTCCCTTTCCTGATTCTTTGCTGCTACTGGGTGCCCGCTGCATCCCAGGATCTGGTTATTACCAATGCCCGCATCCTTGATGGTACCGGTACTGATATAGACCGTGGCACCATGGTCGTGCGTGGCGGCAGGATAGTGTCAGTCACGGCCGGACCTGCTACTGCTG
>CAIYIP010000143.1 GCA_903926285.1 uncultured Gammaproteobacteria bacterium | reverse complement strand
TACGACCTGTGGCCGAACTGATTCCTTCCCTGAACACCTGCCTGCCCAAAATGACCGCAGGCGAAAAACGCGTGGCGCGCAGATTGCTCGATCTGCTCGAAGATGATTACCTGATCTGGTACGACATTCCGCTCGGCAAAAACCGGCGTTATCCAGATTTCATCATCATGCACCCGTCACGCGGCGTGCTGTTTCTCGAAGTAAAAGACTGGCTCGCGCCGAGCATCAAGAAAATCAGCCACACGTCAGTCGAACTGCTCACGGATACCGGTATCAAGAGTGTTGCCAATCCGATCGAACAGGCGCGCCAAACTGCGTATCAGGTGATCAATCAACTTGAGCGTGATCCGCAGTTGAAGAACCGCGATGGTCGTCATCAGGGCAAGCTGGTTTTTCCTTATGGCTATGGCGTGGTGTTTACCAATATCACGCGCTCGCAGTTCAACGATGGCTTGCCTGAAGAATCGCGCAGCAAAGTGCTGCCCGATCATCTGCTGATCTGCAAGAACGAGATGACGGAAAGTGCGGATGCCGAGAAATTCCAGGAACAGCTGTGGGGCATGTTCAATTATCAGTTTGGTAACAAGCTGACGCTACCGCAGATCGACAGAATCCGCTGGCATCTGTTTCCGGAAATTCGCATCAGCGAACAGCAGGGCGGATTTTTCGATGATGCCAAGGACAAGCCAGAACAAAAAACTCTCACTGAGCAGTTGCCTGAGCTCATCAAGATCATGGACATCCAGCAAGAGCAACTGGCGCGCAGTCTTGGTGATGGCCATCGTGTTATTCATGGTGTGGCAGGTTCGGGTAAAACCTTGATTCTTGGTTACCGCTGTTTGCAGCTCGCGCAAGTTTTGCACCAGCCGATTCTGGTGCTGTGTTTCAACATCACACTCGCTGCGCGCTTGCGCTTGTTTATCCAGGCAAAGGGTATCGGTGAAAAAGTGCAGGTGTATCACTTTCATGACTGGTGTGGTGAACAGCTCCGAGCCTATCACGTGGATGTCATCAAGTCCGAAGCGCCGAATTGGGAGCGACAAGTCAGTTCAGTGATCGCAGGCGTGGAAAACGGCCAGATTCCCAAAGGCCAGTATGGTGCGCTGCTGATTGATGAAGGCCACGACTTTGAACCCGAATGGCTTGCGCTGATTACACAGATGGTCGATCCACAAACCAATTCCATGTTGTTGTTATACGATGATGCGCAGTCGATCTACAAACACAAGTCGCGCCGCAAGTTCAGCCTGGCGAGTGTGGGTATTCAAGCGCAGGGTCGTACTACGATCCTTAAGCTCAACTACCGCAACACGCGCGAAATTCTGCAGTTTGCCTACGATTTCGCCAAAGAATATTTCACGCAAAGTGACGATGTGGATATTCCACTCGTGGAGCCCCAAGGTGCTGGTCGTAACGGTGAGGCACCGGTACTCAAGCAGTTCACTAACCTCAATGACGAGGTGGCCTATGGCCTGAGGTGCCTGCTGCAATGGAATAAAAACGGCGTGAACTGGCGCGATATCGCGATCCTGTATCCAGGCGGGGGTGCTGGCACGCGGATGGCCAAGGCGCTGCAGCAGGCAGATATTCCTTTTTTCTGGCTCGCCACAAGCAGCAATAAAAGGAACTACCAGCCTGCGGAAAATCGCATCAGCCTGATGCCCATTCCGAGCAGCAAGGGTCTTGAATTCGAGACGGTGCTTATCATCGACAGTACGTTCATGCCAAATCGTGGCAAGGAGAATACGCAGCAGGAGTCAGGCGAAGATGTGCGCAAGTTGTATGTTGGCCTGACGCGCGCGAGGTCGCATCTGCTACTTACGTATCATCGGGATAATGTGTTGAGTAAGGCGCTGCATGCCCGGCAACATAAAGGTGCCATTTGTACGTAGTTAAAAAGAGTATGTCTGTTGTTGGCAGTCAGTGTCAAAGCCGCACAAAATACGGCATCGCCATTAGTGTTGTGCCGAGAATGACCAGCATGATTGGGTTCGAAATAAAATACGGAAATACCATCAGCAATATGCCGCTGATAAAAGGCATGAGTTTTTTCTGCTTTTTGCCATACATGAAATAGCCGAGGCCAAAGCTGCCAAAAAACAGGCCCCACAACAGGGTTGCGCTACTTTCCATAACTCTCCGTAAGGAACAAACAGATGCAGGAACAGATACGGCCATTTGCCGCCAGCGCTGAATACTACACTGAAGAGCGGTGTTACATTAATGAACTTGCCAATATTGCTGATGACCCTGTTGTCTCAATTGCGCGGGCGCGCGTAGAGCCGGGCGTTGCCACGCGGTTGCATCGTCTGCACGGTATCACTGAGCGTTATGTGATGCTGGCGGGCACAGGCAAAGTCGAGGTGGGCAGTTTGCCTACGCAGGATGTGGCGGTGGGTGATGTCGTACTTATTCCGCCAGGCTGCACGCAGCGCATAACAAATACGGGCATTGACGAACTGCTCTTCCTTGCAATTTGCTCGCCACGCTTTCAGCAGGCGGCTTATGAAGATGTGGATCAGGATATTCTATAGTGCCAACTTCCCAAGCTGGCATTGAGGAGCGTTGTAAAAAATGTCCCTGCCGTGAGTCGTTTTATTCCGGCACCAGATTTTTTACGCACCAGTTGCCACCTGTCGGGGCAAGTTGCTCAACTATTAGCGGCAGGCTTTCACGCAGTTGTGTCGCCAGCGTGTATGGCGGATTCAGCAGGAACAGGCCGCTCGCCGTCATACCAAAGCCCTCGTTATCTGCTTCGATGCCGAGTTCAACCTGCCACAGATCACGCATGCCGGTTTTCATCAGCGATGAAATCATCCAGTCAATATTCGCGCGCAGTACAACCGGATACCAGAGCAGCACTTGCGCTGTTGGCATCCGCTCATAGATGGCGGCGACGGCTTTTACTGAACGTGCGTAGTCTTCCTTCAACTCGTAAGACGGATCTATCAGGATTATGGCGCGTTTCTGCACAGGTGGAATCAGCGCGGCAATACGTGAATAACCGTCTTCCTGTTCGTAGTGAATACGCTTGTCGTGTTCGCACAGGTCGAGCAGCAAGCGATAGTCAGTCGAATGTAATTCGCACAAATGTAGATGGTCGTTGCGTCGCAGCATATTTGTCGCAATGAGTGGCGAGCCGGGGTATTGACCCTGTTGCAGCAAGGGATTAATCACGTCGAAATAAGTCTGCAGTGCGGCTTTACCTTCCGGGCCAGCCTTTGCCAGCAACGCCGGGAAGTTGAGTTTTTTTATACCCGCCGAAGCTTCACCGGTTTTGTGGGCGGCATCAGAACCCAGCTTGTATAGACCAGCGCCGGCATGGGTGTCGAGATAAAACAATGGCGCCGCCTTGCGCATCGCATAATGCAAAGTATTGGCCAGAACCAGATGCTTGAGCACATCGGCAAAATTTCCGGCATGAAACGCGTGGCGATACGAAAGCAAGATGGGTTCCTTTGCAAAATGGAAGTGTCGTTGATGAGTAGCCGCACGCCAGACAAAACGCAAGTGTTGGTGACTATGGATGATTAACCATCAACATACACGGTTTATCAATATTCAGAGTATTTCGTCGACTTGCCACGTACCTGGTCGGCTGGATATTTTTCGGCATTACGTTTGAGCTTGGCTAGCGCGGCGTCCTGCAAATCGATGTCCAGTACATCAGCAAGACGGCAAAGATATAGTAATACGTCCGCCATTTCTTCCTGTACGTGCTGGCGTTGCCGCACACTCAGGTCGGAGGACTGCTGCTCGGTAAGCCACTGGAAAATTTCCTGCAGCTCACCGGCTTCTACTGTCAGCGCCATCGCAAGATTTTTGGGAGTGTGAAACTGCTCCCAGTCACGTTCGCGAACAAACTTGCGCAGGCTTTCCTG
>CAIYIP010000142.1 GCA_903926285.1 uncultured Gammaproteobacteria bacterium | reverse complement strand
TCTATGGCATCAAACCCGCGGTGACTGCGATTGTGGTGCAGGCTGCTTATCGCATTGGCTCAAGGGCGCTGAAGAACGGACTGCTGTGGGGAATTTCGATTGCAGCTTTCGTGGCCATTTTCGCGTTCGGTGTGCCGTTCCCTGTGATTGTGCTTGTAGCAGCATTAATAGGTTACGTCGGTGGACGTCTGCAACCAGGCGGTTTTAAAGTTGGAGGCGGGCATGGCAGCGCGAATAGTTCCTGCGGTGCAGCGCTGATTGATGACAACAGTGCGATTGCAGAACATACCAGGTTCCGCTGGACGCGCTTGTTGCAGATAGTCGTAGCAGGTGTGGTGTTGTGGGCTGTACCGATGCTTACGCTCACAACAGGGTTTGGCTGGGACCACACACTCACGCCAATGAGCTGGTTTTTTACCAAGGCGGCGCTGCTGACGTTTGGTGGAGCGTATGCGGTCTTGCCGTATGTTTACCAGGGCGCAGTTGTCACTCACAGCTGGCTCACACCCACCCAGATGATTGATGGCCTGGCGCTTGGGGAAACAACACCGGGGCCACTCATCATGGTGGTCGCTTTTGTGGGTTTTGTCGGTGGTTATGTCAAAGCGGTATTCGGGCCTGATGCCGTGTTCCTGGCTGGTGCTGTTGCGGCTATGCTCGTTACGTGGTTTACCTTCCTGCCGTCATTCCTATTTATCCTTGCAGGTGGTCCGCTGGTGGAGTCGACGCACGGCGATCTCAAATTCACTGCGCCATTAACTGCAATCACTGCTGCAGTGGTCGGCGTTATCCTGAATCTCGCGCTGTTCTTTGCGTATCACGTCTTGTGGCCACAAGGATTTGCTGGCGCCTTCGACTGGGTCGCGCTAGTTATCGCAGTGGGCGCAGCAGTTGCGCTGTTTCGCTACAAGCGCAACGTTATTCATGTGCTGGCGGGTTGTGCTGTGGTTGGGCTGGCGCTGCAATTGTTGTAGCCATAGAAGCTCTGCACCGATAGCAATTCTCGCCTGACAAATGGTGGATAAAATTCAGATGTCGCTCGCAAAAATTTGCGAAATCAAAAAAGTGGTTTTTGGCATTCCCAATGTTCCAGCACCTGAGAACAATCCATGTATTTGCTCATCACCAAATAGCTAGGCAGTGCGTTGGCTCGTTGGTGCGATTTTCAGTGCTGCGGAAATCGCAGACAGTACTTTGATGTCCTAGCCAATATCGGAACATCCGCAACCTTGCCAACGGACTGATTCGTTACCGAGATAGGAACCAACGCCAACCCGCTCGACAACATGGGCACGGGTAACGGTAATCCTGGTGATTCGTAAAACGTTGGGGCTGAGGTCAGCAGTGAACACGCACTGGAAGGCCTGCAGTCGGGTTATGGACGGATTTTAATAGGCTCGACTTCGTTGCACCTGTTCTCGCTGGCAAAGTCGGCGCGCTCGCAGGATTTTCGTGCAGGACACGCAGTACACATGAGAGTGTTTGCCGCGGTCAAAAAATCCCAACCCTGCGTAACAGGCAACCCGGATGTTACCGGGTTGCCTTGATTTTTTTCACGCTCATGGCGAGAAGACGACAAGTAGTTTTGCAGCTCTTGGTAAACCTACGCCTGATTCCTCGCAAATCTTATAAACTCTTAACCTGTTTTTAATGGGCAAGTGCTAACTTAATCAAAATACTGGCAAAAGTAGAGGAAGCGGGTGAGTAACAAGAAAGTTGTCATTATTGAAGACGAACCAGATATTCTTGAAGTATTAAATTACCACCTCAAACGCGATGGTCATGAGGTGTTCACTGCGAGTGATGGAGCCATGGGCCTTGCACTTGTCAAACGTGAAATGCCCGACCTGGTCCTGCTTGACCTTATGCTGCCTGGTATGGACGGCCTGGAAATCTGCCGAACCATAAAGAAAGATCCGCAAATGCAGAACACTCTGGTGATCATGCTAACTGCCAAAAGTGAAGAGAGCGACATCGTCCTCGGCCTCGGTTTGGGTGCAGATGACTACGTTGCCAAACCCTTCAGCCCCAAGGAACTAACCGCTCGCGTTAATGCTGTGCTTAGGCGCGGTATGCCAGCCAAAATGATAGAAAAACGTGAAAGGATCGATGTTGGCGCTCTGGTTATAGATTCTGTTAAGCACAAAGTCACTGTTGCAGGCCGGGAAGTTAAACTGACTACCACAGAATTCCGTGTGTTGAGCCACCTTGCCAGCAACCCAGGTCGGGTATTTTCGCGTGAGCAGCTCCTGTGTCGTACACGGGGAGATGATGCTGCGGTAATTGACAGAAACATTGATGTTCATATCAGGGGCATAAGGAAAAAAATGGAAGTTGAACCTCCGCTCATTGAGACCATTCGCGGGGTTGGCTATAGAATGGCCGACCACATTTAATTTTCAATTCACCCGATATTGTTATTCACTTAACCATTACCTAATACATTGCTTCCGGTTCCATACATCATCAACCGGGAGAGCAATATGTCATTACATTTCAAACTGAAAAAATTAAACGGAGGCGGCCGGCATTTGCCCGGCTTGTTGCCACTGGCTGTACTGTCACTGGTAACGGCTTCCAATGTGTCGGCGCAGGCTGCTGGGGCCGCAGCAGGTATCGAAGAAATCAGTGTGTTCGGCAAAGGTGAAACCAGACAGGTGCAGAGTCTTACTGCCACCCAACTGGAACAGTATCCAGCGGGCACGAGTCCACTGAAGGCCATAGAGAAATTGCCCGGCGTGAATTTCCAGTCGGCTGATCCCTACGGCGCCTATGAGTGGTCAACACGTATCGTGGTGCGTGGCTTTGGCCAGAACCAGATGGGCTTCACGCTGGATGGTATTCCACTCGGCGACATGTCCTACGCCAACCATAACGGCCTGCACATCAGCCGCGCGATTTTGTCTGAGAATATCGGTCTTGTGGCCTTGTCGCAGGGCGCCGGTGCCTTGGGCACTGCATCGACCAGCAACCTCGGTGGCACACTTGAATTTGAATCCGCCATGCCTGACAGCGAATTTGGCGTCAACACCAATGCCTCGGTGGGCAGCAACGGCGCACAGCGACTTTATGGCCGTATCGACAGCGGCAATCTCGATACCGCTACGCGCTTGTCCCTAAGCCTGGCTACGCAGGAAACCGACAAATGGAAAGGCGCCGGCGCACAGGAACAGGATTTTATAAACCTTAAAGGCGTGCAGGAATTTGGGGATGCAACACTGACTGGCTACTACAGCAAGTCCGAACGTACGGAGATCGACTACCAGGATATGTCAAAGGAAATGATCGCGCGTCTTGGGCGTGACTGGGACAACTTCTATCCCGACTATGAGAGATCAGTCGCTACAGCGCGCGGCCAATTTTCCGGCAACGTCACATCTCTCGACGATGCTTACTGGAATGCCTCAGGTTTGCGCGAAGACAACCTGTCTTATCTGGCGCTTGAGCTCCCGCTTGGCAGTAACATGCAGTGGAAGACCACCGCGTATTTTCACAATAACGAAGGCCAGGGACTGTGGGGCACGCCCTACGTGGTTACGCCCAATGGCGCACCACTTTCGATTCGCACCACTGAATATGACATCGATCGCAGCGGCTGGATTTCCAGCGTCGACTTCGATCTTGGTGCCCATGTCGTCAACACCGGTATCTGGATTGAAGACAACGACTTCAACCAGGCGCGTCGCTTCTATGGCGAACCTTCTGCAACAACACCCAGCCGTCCGTTTGAGAATTTTCAGCGCAATCCGTTCCGTACCGATTGGGAATATAGCTTCAACACTGAAACCGTGCAGTTGCATGTGCAGGACAACTGGCAGCTTACCGATGGGCTGGAACTGCAGTTTGGTTTCAAAAGTGTAGACGTGGAAGTTTCTGCCCTCACTGTGGTTGGTGCGAACAAAACGGGTACCGTAAAAACAGATGAGAACTTTTTGCCGCAGGCCGGGTTTTTGTACGTGCTCAACGACAACAGCGAAATCTTCGGTGCCGCAGCGCGCAACGTACGCGCGTTTATTGGCTCCGCCACGGGTACTTCGCCTTTCTCTACCACCCAGGCCGCGTTCGAGCAGATCCGCAATACCATCAAACCAGAGATGTCCACCACGCTTGAGCTTGGCTGGCGCTTTCGCAATGATGTGCTCGAGGGCGTAATCACCGGGTATCACGTCAACTTTGACGATCGCCTGCTGGCGATCCAGCAAGGTTCGTCAATCATCGGCAATTTCAACGCGCTGGCAAACGTAGGCACGGTCAAATCCACCGGCCTGGAAACCGGCATCAACTGGCAGCTGAGCGATATGCTTAACTGGTACAACTCGGCCAGCATCAATCGCTCAACCTACGAGGACGACATCGTTGATGGCACAACCGTGGTGAGAACTTCCGGCAAGACCGTAGTGGATGCACCGGAGTGGATGTTCACGTCCGAACTCGGCCTCGAAACCGCATCTGTGTTTGCAAAACTCAACTTCAAGTACACCGACGAGCGCCAGTACACATATCTCAATGAGGGTTCGGTGCCGAGTTTCACGATGTTTAATCTTGCACTGGGGTATCGTTTTGGCGACCTCGGCATGGTGCGGGAATTGACCGCACAGCTTGATGTCACCAACCTGTTCGACAAGGACTATATCTCCACAGTTGGCAGCGGTGGTTTCGTCAACTCCGACCTCAACGGCACTGCGCAGACCCTCTTGCCTGGTGCACCACGCCAGACCTTCCTCTCGCTAAAGGCGTCCTTCTAAGCCGATAGCTTTGCACAACTGAACGGGCTCTATATGAGCCCGTTTTTTTTACCAAAAAAACTTGAATCTGCAGCCAAAAAAAATCCACCTCCATTGCTGGAGGTGGACAACAACCCATTAAAACCGGGTCAAGGGGGGGGGAATAATTCGGGCTTTCAGCAGGTTAAGCCAGGTGCGACACCCAGCGGCGGCATCACTAATTGGCCCAGGTTTTTCAACTCTGTGAGTTGACCAGTACCTGGAAACTGTACGGTAGAGAAACTGCCTGATCTGGTTCTCCAGTCACTGCACTGTACTAAGCAGTCGGGCAGCTGCGCGGCAGGTTTGGCGAGAGTCGACACTGGCCGCGTGTCCGGCTTCCATGACCTGGGTGTTGAATGCGTGAAATAGTTCATGGCTTGACCAGAATGTCGGAAAGAGGCGCGCCTGCGCCCGGATTGAAGTTGCGATAGTCGATGCCGAGCAGCGCGAGAAGCGTAGCGGCTATCTGGTTGGAACCAGCACATGTTGCCGTTTCGATAAGCCCATTTTTTATAAGCCCGTGACTTGCTATGCCCGCGCCAAGCGCTGCCATCCATACAGCATCGGAACCCACAATGCCTTCTTCATACTGCGCCAACGACTTCATGTAGCCGCCCAAGGACTCCTTGCTTGCATGGTGTTTCCAGGTTTCGAGCGGTTCTTCGCCACGACCATGATCCACCGTGATAAAGAGAGCAGTGTTGTTCTGATAAAAAGGATCAGACTGCACGAAGTCCCACAGCTCATGAATAAAACGATCGGTTCTGTTGGCGGCGAGCAGGTACTGGTCGTAGTCGCCTTCATGCGCAAAGTCGTCGGTTTCACCAAAGGAAATATAAAGCACGCGCGGGTGATGATTCTGCAAATGTGAGAGTGCGTAGTGATGCGTAAATGCATCGAACCGCACCGTGGGCCAGGGCGATGGAATATCGCCATGCAGCTGGGTCAGGGTTTCCTCGAAAGGTGTTTCCGGATTGCTTTTGGCACCTGCATTGACGGGCACGCCGCTGCGCTCTGCGTTGATGATAAAAGGAAACGCGTCCCACGAACTAAAGGCTGCAACCTTGTTGGTGAAACCTTCCTGCTGCTGCAACCACTCCAGTACGGTGACATTGGGGTTGGGAATGGCGTCGTTGGTATTGATGCTGCGATCGGGTACACCGGTCAGAATTTCATTGTAGCCAGGATAGGAAAAGTGCCAGGGGTTTGTGACCCTCGCACAGGAACCGGCATCACGGTTACCAATTACTGAACCTTGTTTAAGTAGCACCTGGTGCAGAAACGGCATTAACACTTCAGCGCGCGCATTGGCGGTATCGGCGCCAAAGTTTTCAGCGAGCCCATCGCCAAGACTGTTGTACTCCTCCCCAACGAGGCGTTCATCCAGACCACGAAATACTTCCTGCCAGCGCAGGCCGTCAATCGTAACCAGAATCACATTCGCCGCCAGCGCTGGCGTTTGTTGTGCCTGTGCGCAATGAATAACTGCATTGCACGCAAGCAAGCAGTAAGCAGAATGCAAAAAGTATTGTGATAGACGCATGGGATAACAGAGCCAAAATTAGATGGGATGCATAGTGCCAGCGAATGTTTAAGAGCAGAAAAAGCCGAGGCAAAGTTTTGAAAAATTTGCCTCGCGTGGCGTTTTTGGCGAGATATAACGCATTTCCAATACGTGCCATTCAAGCCCGACACCAAGCTGCAATGCCGGGCTTTGCAGGATCAAAGTTTCATCTGTAAGCCGGCAGTCACACGATGTTCCGTGCCATCGTTGGCGCCGATCCGCGCGCTATAGTTCACCCACCAGTCCAGCCGACCGGTTTTGAGTCCTGTCAGGATCAGCGAAGGTTCGGTGTAAGCCTGCGTAAGGTTGGAGTATTCCACCGTCTGTGTGCCCATGGCATTGCCGGCACTCGCCAGACGCAATACCGCGCTGCTGCTGTCGGCAGCGTTTTCCGTGTTGTAGGTAATACGGAAGATTGAACGTATACCGCCTGATGTGAGGGATGCTTCGCCGCCGAGATAACCGGCAACGTCGCTGGTTCCTGTGTCGGGGAAGATGATGTTGCCGCCGCTTGCGCCGCTCTCGGCATAACCTTCGATATCGGTTTCAAGCCAGCGGAACCCCGCCAGCGGGCCGAAGCGAAGTTGATCGCGTTCCATGAGATACCCGGTTTCTGCTGCGACTGCGAAGCTGGAGCCATCCGTGTTGCCGGATGCGTTCAAGCCATAGGCACCAGGGCGATAAATATCGTTAAAGTTCAGATCGCCATAAGTCGCTGTGGCATTGGCGTAAATACTGTCACTGTTATAAGCGCTGTAAAGCGACAACTCGTAAGCGTCGGAGTCTGCGCTGAAACCACCACTGCTCTCGGCATCGCCATTGACATATCCGCCCGCCACGCCGAGCAGGGTTGTGTCGTTGAGCGCTACCTCAAAGCCCAGCGCGATGTTGTTCATGCGTATTTCAGTGGTCTTGCTGCTTTCGTCTCGTTCATTCCGGTTGCCTGCTACCCAGAGGGAACTACCTGCGCTGTTATCCGCATGGCGCAAGGTTGAGAGATGCTGAGCGATGTTGTCGGCGTTTGCCGTGGCCATGTCGCGTGCAGCGACCGCAGTCAGGCCAAGTGTTGCCGAACCTGCGTCTTGCAGCGCCTGAAGATATTGCGAATCGACATACGTTGGCAGCGTCAGGCGATACACGAGCATCAGTGCATCGTTGTTGACGGTTTGGGCGCAGTTCTGGCCACCTACGCTGCAGGTGGAAGACAGAAAATCATTATCGTTGCCGACGAACAGGAAGTAATCCTGCGGCGCTTTCTCGTCCAGCACCGGCACGAGCGCCATGCCTTCGAGCTTTTCGGTCAGGGTCAGGCGCGTGGCAGCGGTATTGTTGATATTGAGCCCGAACTTGCCAAGCTGCGATGTATTGAGAATATTGATGACTTCAACCTGGCTCACCGGAGTAATACCGGAATTCAGCACGCCGGCGGGTGCAATGGGTGTGGTCGTGGTTTCAAATGCAGTGCCGGCAATGTTGGTGGCTCCAGCGGTATCGATCAGCATGACACTCTTGAAAACCGGATTGAGATTGGCCTGGCCCAGGCCGTTGCCATCGCGTGACAGTACGAGGAACTGGGTGTCATTCAATGCCAGAATTTCTGACTGCGCGGCTGTGCGATTGACTGCTCCACCATTACCGTTGGAAGTAAAAACCGGCAGCTGCATAACATAATCCGCGATCGGCGTAGTCGGTGTGTTGGTCCTCGAGATGTCATAGATCATCAGACGTGTATTGGTGCGCGTCTGCTGGCTGGAGGTGCTGTCCTGCATTGCCGCGCTCTGCAGCAAGGTGACAAGTTTTTTGTTGTCTGGCGTAATAGCGATGCCTTCCAGACCCTGGTTCAGACGTCGGCCTGTGCTGGCATCAGTAAGCGATGTGTAGGACAGGCTGCCGTCGGCGGTTCTTGCGGTTAGGGCTGGTGGCGGCTGAATAATGCCAAGCATTGCACCGGTTTTGTCGAAGTAATAAACGTTCGCCCCGTATTCGTCGGACACATAGAAACTGCCGTTGTTGAGAAAGCGCAGGCCTTCTGCATCCAGACTGATTTTGCCTGCCGCCGCACCGACGGTTGAACCCGGCAGCATCATGCCGTTCTGGGTAACGAATGCCGTGGCACCTGCTCCGGGATCAAGGCCGGTGGTAACACGACCATTAAAATCCCTGAAGAAAAAACCACCGGTTTGGGTCAGCCCCAACTGCTGCTGCGAATCGGCACTGACAGGCAGGTTGGCACTGTCGAGATAAGGCTTGAAGTTCATATTGAAACTGCTGACGCGGCCTGCGTAATCACTGAAGGTGACAGAGCCAACTCCGTTCGGTCCGCGGTCTGGTAGCGAATAGAGGACACCCGTATATCCTGAAGCTGTCTTGCGCCAACTGCCCGGCACGAGGTCCATGCCGGAGAATGCACCGAAGGTATCGCCATTGAAATCGCGTGTTGTCTCGGCAGCGAGGCGTGCCACCCCCTGCAAACCCTGATTGACAAAAGTCTGGCCTTTGAACGCAACGGATGTTGCGCCGCTGGCGGTGACAATATTCGGAGTTGTGTAGGCGACAGGGTCGGCCAATGTGTTCGTTGCCATAAGCGTGCCCAGCGCGATGCCCGTAACAAGTGCAGACAAACGAAAACCGGGGAGTAGGTAATTCGACGACATAGAGATTTATCCTGATCAAGTGGGAGACAACCGCCATTAGTGGTTGGTGCGCCAAAGATATAGAGGCTATTTGCTGGTTGCATAAAGGAATCCCTGGGCGATTGATTAAGACGTGACGCAATTTCGATGAAGGTGGATGACACCATGTTGGTAATGTCGATAGGCTGACGCCGGCGGGAAGTCCGGCTAAAGGGCCTGACCATCATCTGGGTACAGCAGCTCGCAACAATTGCTGCATTTTAGGTGGTGGTCTGTCCCCGGCGACCCCAATCCCCGATTCCAGCCTTCGCCATTTCAGCCCGGGCTGGTATACTCGCCCCCCGTCCAAAACCGGACAAAATTCTTTAATTCCTCACTCACGGATATAGCAATGTTCCAATCAATCGAGCGACGTCCGCCAGATCCTATTCTGGGTCTGTCTGCGGCCTACAAAAGCGATACCAACCCGAAAAAAGTTGACCTCGGCGTTGGTGTTTACAAGGACGAAGCGGGCAACACCCCGGTAATGACAGCCGTCAAGAAGGCTGAGCAGTTGCTCTGGATGACTGAAGATTCCAAGTCGTACATTGCCCAGGCCGGCCCCGAACTTTTTATCAAGCACACCGCTGAACTCGTGCTCGGTGCTGGTCACGCCGCACTGAAAGACAAACGTGTTGCGACAGTACTCGCCCCCGGCGGTTCTGGCTCACTGCGCGTCGCTGCCGAATTTGTCGCGAAGAATTTTCCGGGCACCAGGATTCATGTCAGCGACCCGACCTGGAACAACCACATTCCGTTGCTCGGTTCTGCTGGCCTGCAGCTCGAGTTGTATCCGTATTACGACTATGCAAGCCACAGCATCAAGTTCGACCAGATGATGGACAAACTCAAAGGTGCCGGCAAAGGTGATCTCGTGCTGCTGCACGGCTGCTGCCATAACCCGTGTGGTGCCGACCTGAACAGGGAAATGTGGAAGGCAGTGGCGGATGCCGCACTTGCCCAGGGCTTCACTCCATTCGTCGACCTTGCGTACCAGGGTCTTGGTGATGGTCTTGCTGAGGATGCCTACGGTTTGCGTTTGCTTGCCGACACGCTGCCCGAAGTGATTGTTGCGAGTTCGTTTTCCAAGAACTTCGGCCTGTACCGTGAACGTACCGGCGCCGTGATGGTTATTGCGGGTACCAGTGCCGCTGCCGAAGCCGCCAACAGCCAGTTGCTGGTTACGGCGCGCGAAATTTATTCAGTACCACCTGCCCACGGTGCCTACCTCGTTGCGATGATTCTTGACGACGCGGCGCTGCGTACCGAGTGGGACGCGGAACTGACTGAAATGCGCAACCGCATCAACGGCCTGCGTGCGATGCTGGTGAGCAGGCTGAAAGAGCGTGGCATTGATCGTGATTTCAGCTTCATCGCGAACGAGAAGGGCATGTTCTCCTTCCTCGGTCTGACGCCTGCCCAGGTAAAAACGTTGGTTGAGAAATACAGCATCTACCTCGTGGGTTCGAGCCGCATCAACGTGGCCGGTGTCAACAATGCCAACATCGACTATCTGGTCGATTGCATCATCGCTGTACTTTAAGCCGTCTCTTGCAGGAGCGGCTCTGGCTGCTCCTGCAATTCTTTCTGCTCTCTCTCTCTGAATTTGTAGACCAACTCCAGCAGGGGCAACGCAGATTGGCCGGATACGGACATGAGCCTTGCCTTTCCCTGATTGCCTAAACTCCGGTTCCAGTAAGTTTTCGCGTTTGCGGCGTACCCTTGAGCAGGCTGCAATGTTAAGCTCGTGGCGTCGCTGCTGGTTGCTGTTTCTGTGCCGGCGCAACAAGAGAAAATACAAACAAACGAGGGGGTTATATGGCGGAAGTAGACATCAACTATATTGCGGTGCTGGCCGCATCTCTGGTTGGACTGGTTGTCGGCGCAGTGTGGTACGGTCCATTGTTCGGCAAGCCATGGCGGCTGGCAGCGGGGCTTGATCCGGAAGTCATCGAGCGCTCCCCCAGGTCCGCCATGCGCCGCACTTTTATGATCAGCTTCATCCTCAATTACATCATGGCGTATTGCCTGGCCATGTTCATCGGTAACGGCCAATCTGTCGGCATGGCGACACTCTACGGCTTTTTAACCGGACTACCGTGGATCGGGTTTGCGATTGCCATCAACGCGATGTATGAAGGCAAGTCGTTCAAATACATTCTGCTCAATGGCGGCTACTGGACCGTAACCTTTACGCTGATGGGCTTAATCATTGGCGCATTGCAATAGGCCGCTGCACAAACCCAGGGGATAACACATGATCACTTTATTCGCCGCCGCGATTGCTTCGGCAATATCCGGCAGTGCCTGTACAAGCCTCACCGGGTTAGAACTCGACAACGCACGGATCATCAAAGCTGAAGCTATGCCGGCTGGCATCTTCCAGCCGCCAACGACCAATGCACCTGCCGCCAATGCACCGGTATCGGAACCAATTCCGGCTCATTGCCGTGTCACGCTGTTGCTCACGCCAACCAGTGATTCCACGATTAACGCCGAGCTATGGTTGCCGATGGAACACTGGAACGGTCGCTTTCTCGCTATCGGCAACGGTGGCTGGGCCGGTGCCATCCAGGGTTATGGCGACATGCAGACGGCTCTGCGCCGAGGTTATGCGACTGCAGCATCCGATTCAGGTCACACAGCAGCAGATGGCCCCAACGGCATGTTCGCGCTGGGACACCCTGAAAAAATCATCGACTTTGCTTATCGTGCAATTCACGACATGACCGAAAAATCCAAAACCATCATCGCGCAGGTCTACGATCAGGCGCCCCAATATTCCTACTACAAGGGCTGTTCTACTGGCGGCAGGCAGGGCGTGATGGCTGCGCAGCGTTACCCGCAGGATTTTGACGGTATCATCGCGGGCGCTCTGGCCAATCGCCACGTCCATATGCACACCGCTGGCGCTTACCGCACCATCGACCTCAATCGCAATCCGCAAAAAGCCATCGAGGACCAGGCCACTGCCGACTTCGTGAACACAGCGATAATGCAACAGTGCGACGTGCTCAAGGAAGGTTTTCTGAATGATCCGCGCCAGTGCGGTTTCGACTTCAGTACGCTGGAGTGCAAGGCAACCAGTGCCCAGGGTGGCTCCGGCGAAAGCTGTCTGACACATTCCCAGATGCAAAGTGTGCAGGAATTTTACGGTGGTCTGCACAACAGCAAAGGCGAACTGATCTTCTCCGGCCAGGCCTTGGGCAATCGCCTGCCGCTGCTACGTGCGACCAATGAAGCACCGGGTGGCGGTGCGTTCGATTCCATTCGCATCCTCGGCTTCCAGAACGCTGATTACGATTGGCGCGACTTCGATCTCGACCGTGACATGCCAATCATCGACGCCAAAGCCGGCTTTGTTGATGCCGTCGATCCCGATCTGAGCGCCTTTGAAGCCAACGGTGGCAAACTACTCATGTATGCCGGCTGGAACGACACCACGATCACGCCGCTTAACACGATCTACTATTACGAAAGTGTACTCACTGAAATGGGCGCAGACCAGAATGAGTGGATGCGGCTCTTCATGGTGCCCGGTATGGGCCATTGCAGAGGCGGGGATGGACCGCATGAGTTTGATATGTTGACGAAGCTGGAAGAGTGGCGCGAAGAGGGTAATGCTCCGGCGGAGATTCCTGCCAGAAATCCGGAGTCGGGATTGGAGAGGCCACTTTGCGTTTATCCGCAGACGGCGGCCTATGATGGGAGTGGGGATCTGCAGGATGCGGGGAACTGGAGTTGTCGCGCGCTATGATGCGTAAGGTTAATTGATTAACGGTGCATGCTTGTTTATGTGATAAGTGTGTGTGCGCACTAATAACATGTTATGCAGCTTGACAGTGTTGCGCAACGCGCTACACTTTTGTCATGATCAAATCATTCAAGCACAAAGGACTGAAGCAGTACTACGAGACAGGAAGCACTCGGGGCATCCAAAACAGCCACGCCAATCGCCTTCGTATGCAGTTGGCTGCCCTTGATACGGCATTGGATATAAACGATCTCGATATACCTGGCTATCAGTTACACCCTCTGAAGGGTAACCGAAAAGGAGTCTGGTCCATTTCTGTTAACGGAAATTGGAGACTTACCTTCGAGTTCGCTGATGGCAACGCTTACGTGCTCGACTACGAGGATTACCACTAATGACTATGCATAACCCTCCACATCCCGGCGAGTTTATCCAGGCTACCTATATTGAGCCTTATAACCTTAGTTGCCGTTATCTTGCCGAGCAACTAGATGTTGCCGCCTCCACCCTAAATCGCATTCTGAAGTTACAGAGTGGTGTGAGTCCTGAAATGGCATTGCGGCTATCCAAAGCTTTGGGTAGAAGTCCTGAGAGTTGGCTTGCTATGCAGGATAGCTACGATCTTTGGCATGCAGGTAAGACTGTGAGCCTGAAGAATGTTCAAAAGGTCCAGCTCACCGCAGCATAACCATTAAATCAACAGGACGGCCGCTTCGCAGCCACCTGTTATCAAAAGCGTTATGTGACCGTTTGCAGTTCAGATGAAAGTGTTGGACATCCACTGAATTATTTCTGGGCATTCACTTTAGGCAAGGTGGTAATGTGACCGCCCCAACCGTAGCCGCTGTAATAGGTAATTTTTAATATGAACTCTGAACAACGCCGCGCAATTGAATGGGATATCAGCTGCCTGATTTATAAATACGCCAATCTCAACGACGAGAAACGGTGGGAAGATATTGCGGCCATGTATTGTGAAGAGGGGCAAATGATTCGCCCCGTTGCTCCCGATCAGCCGATTATTGGACGTGCAGCCATCCTGGCTTCTTTTCGGGCTCGGCCTGCGGAGCGCATGACGAGGCATATTTGCAGCAATGTAGTCGTAACGGTTGAGACAGCCACCACGGCGATGGCCTTCAGTAATTATCTTATTTATGGGGGTATGCGGGTTGGTGATGAGCCAGTGCCGGTACTTGACAGCAAGCCGCCGGTAATCTGTGCGTTTCATGATCGGCTGGTTTATACGCAAGACGGCTGGTGTTTCGCGCTGCGCAAGGGTGTTACTCTTTTTCGTGCCTGACGCCAGACCTCAAACAGAGCAGTGCCGTTGATGCTGCCTGTCCTTCAGGATTTTTTGCAGACGCAAACTCTGGTTGATTCAGAACCCGCAGCACGTTAAACCACAGCGCACATATTCGTAAGTTAATCGTATGCGGAATCGTATGGGGCATCCACTCTCCACCCACACAGCTCCGAGCTTCCACCTCTACTAGACGAGCCCCCAGCCGCGCTTTCTGGTTGTCACTGCGATGCCGCTTCCAACTCGAGCAAGGATTCCTTGCTGCCATATCGGTGCAGGGCTTTGTCTGGCCTATTCTATTTAGGTTTTATGGAGTTTTTGGCAGCTTGGTCCAGACACCATTTTGCTTGGTCCAGATATCATTCGTAACAAGGTCGGTAACGCTGTCAGCGGTTGTGGCAAAGCAGTCAGCTACTCTCGTCGTGGTTGCAGTTGCTATTACCGATTGTCTGACAGGAGGAGTAATTGTTAGGAAAGGGTTGCTGGGAATTGCCCCCATCTGTGCCGATATGTCATAACAAACATTGCTATTGATGGTCAGATTAACCGCGCTCTCGGTCGGTGCGTTAATCACGCAGGCTTTGAAATTCAGACCCGATTGCTGGAATTGATCAAGTAAACCGGGAAATGTGCTTGTTATTCCTGTCAAGGATATAGAGTTGACTACGCCAGTCGTCAGTACATGCATGTTGGTAACTTGGGGCTTGTCGGGCAAATCAAACTCGCAGTAATTCTGGTCTGTTGGAGCAACAATACAACCGTTGGTCGTGACAGTGATGACATTGCCATTTTGACTAACATTTATACCTGCTGGTACCGCAGACGCATCACAAATCTGACTGGAAGTAGGAGGCGGGTTAGTAGTGCCATCAACCCGGGCCATGAGAGTCGTTAAGGGTCCTATGGCGGTTGGAGTATTTCCCCAGGGACCGCCCATTACATACACTTTATTGTCGCCGGTGTTTATGCCCGCGAGAATGCCGACTTCTGAGTAATTCCGGTAAATCCATGGGCCCTGTCGCAAGGTGGGCTTGCGGGTTGTGAAGATACTTGGATAGTTAGCTTCCGCCCATGTGAACAAACGTTCAGCATCGCTGTTGATGTCGGCGAAGGCAAAGCTGAAACTGCCAAGCAATGCCAAGGTACATGCCGATGTGAGTAAGGTTTTTGTTAGTAGTTTCATTTTACAAGTCTCCAGGTAGTGTTTGAAATACATCGGGTTGGCTTGATAATGCAATCTCTAGTGGCATCATAAATATTCTTTTTATAATCATCCAGAATTAAATGCCGACTTGTACATAAATAAGTGTCTATCGGTAATCCAGCGCTTTAAAGTGTCAGAATTTTTTACAAGTTGATTTTCCAGAGATGGCGCTATATGCAGAATGCGCAAATAAATAAACAGCAAAGCGCCAAGCACAGCATCCTGTTTTAAGTGCTGATTTATAGGTCTTTTTGTGCTTTCCTTGAAATTTCTAGATTGCCAAGAAGGCTTTTGTAGGGGGGGCTGAGCATACAAAAATAATTACTTTAAGACTATCTGTTCTATAAATAGCATAAATTTAATTTAACGCATGTCCTTAATTTCTGTTGGACTCTCGTTTGGAATCAGAGTATCAGTAATCCTGAAAGTCAGGGCTATAAGTTGTCCTGCTTGGTCTATGGTTTCATCACTAGAAAAAAGTGGAAGGTTTATGCGATCAAAATTAACACTGCTTGCTGCTGGTGTGCTACTTGCCACTGGCGTATCTACTGCCCAGGCTCAGATTTATAAAATAGCTCTTTCTGGTGCCAACGAAATTCCTGCCGTCACGACGCCGGGTTCAGGAACTGCTATTCTGGCACTCAATTCGACGACACATCAGATGAGGCTGCGTGCTGCTTTTGCCAATCTGATCGGCAATACCACAGCGTCGCATATTCATTGTTGTGTTGTGCAGCCAGCTAATGCCGGTGTTGCTACTACAACGCCTTCGTTCGTGGGTTTTCCGATAGGTGTTACCAGTGGTAGCTCTGACAATACTTATGACATGACTCTGGCTGGCACCTGGAACGCCTCGTTCGTGACGGCTAATGGCGGGACTCCTGCAGGTGCCGAAGCGGCCTTCCTTGCTGGTGTTGCGGCGGGTAACAGGTCGTATCTCAACATTCATAGTGCAAGTTTTCCAGGCGGTGAAATACGCGGTACTCCAGTATTGTTTTCTTTTGTACCGAGTGCCACAGCGCGAACCAATAGTGCCGCAGTTGCTCTCGACTCACTGGGTGCCGGCACCGGTGCGTTGACCGATAAACTGATGACTCTCGCGGCAGCAACGCCTGCAGCGCAGGCAACTGCCCTGGAACGACTGCTGCCATCAGCATCCTATGCTTCGCAGTTGGTGACATTCGGTAGCATGACCACTGCGTTCGACCAGTTCGGAGCACGGCTGCAGGGGCTGCAGAGAGATACTGGCAGTCAGGCGCCGATAACGTCAGGCACCGCAGCCGGGTTCTGGGTGAAGGCAAACAGCCTCGAAAGTGACCACGACCTACAGGATGGTTTTGCGGGTTTTGAGAGTGAAGGTTGGGACGTCGCTGCAGGCATCGAGAACCAGCTTGCCAATGGTCTTACATTAGGCGTCGCCTTTAATCATACCGACCATTCCCTTGACCATAACGATCAACTCGTTGGCAACACCAGCGATATTTCTGGCAACCAGCTATCCCTATACGGCACGCAGGCTATGGGCAATGCTTACGTTGAGGGTGTAATTGCCTATGCGCGGCATGACTACGAAAACACCCGCAATGCCGGAGTCGCAGGCGTCGCACTTGGTGACTACGAAGGTGACATGTGGGGTGGTCGTATCGGAGCAGGATATTCGGCAGAGGTTTCTCCCACGCTGTCTTTCACGCCACAAATACGCATCGATTGGGTTAGCAGCGATCTGGATGGATATACGGAAACCGGTGATGCGGGGCTTGCCCTGAGAGTCGGAGCACAATCGTATGATCGTGTTCGTTCCAGCCTTGGTGCCCAGTTCGACATGGCCACTGCGATGGGTAATGCCAGTGCAAGGCCTTTTCTGCGTGCGTTCTGGAACCATGAATTCAGTGAAGATGGCGAAGATGTCGATGCCAGGTTTGTTGGCGGCGGCAGCAGCTTTATCACCAAGGGGCAGGAATTTGACAGTGACAATTTTACGGTTGGCCTCGGCGTCAATTTCTTCGGCCAGGGCAATTTCTCTGCTGCAATTGCTTACGATTCAACGATTGGTGATGACTACAAAGCGCATGTCATACAGGCCAAGGCGTATTGGGCATTCTAGGTAATTGAGGTAACCAAAGGGGTGGGGTATTGCAGGTTGGATGTGCTGCCCCTTCTGGTGTAAATGCTATTTCTCTCTCAAAAATTCTCTACGTTCTCCATATCTTCATGGGTGTCTTCATGGGACACCCACCTTTCATGTCTTCATGGGACACCCACCTTCGATTTCACCTTCGATCTTTATGATAACTCGCTATCGGTCTCTGTGTGATACCCACTAGCTACAACCCTAACGCGATCTTGCCCTCCGCATCGACATCCGTTTCCCACGCATCCAGCAAGCCGCGCAAGCGACGTGCCTCTGCCTGCTGCCTGCTGGTCAGATCATTGCGTTCGCCCACATCGTCTTTCATGTTATAGATGTACGCGCGGCCTGACTGCATTACCAGTTTCATGTCGCCGCTGCGTACCGCTTTTTCGGTTTGGGTGCGCCAGAACAACGTGCGACTCACAGTCGGACTGCTACCAGTGAGTATCGGCATTAAATTGATGCCTTCGAGTTGCAGCGAGGCTGGTACTACCGCTTTGCTGACTGCCAGCAGCGTGGCGCTGATGTCCATCGTAATACCTACCTGGCTCGTCACCTGGCTTGCAGGTATCACACTCGGCCAGCGAAAAATCGCGGGCACGCGAATGCCACCTTCCCACACCGTGCCCTTGCGATTGAACAGCGGTGCGGTGCGCGACAGCCACTCGCCGCCGTTGTCATTGGTGAAAATCACAAGCGTATTGTTGCTGAGACCGGCTTCATCGAGTGCCTGCAGAATCATGCCTATGCCTTCATCGGCACGTTCGAGCATTGCCTTGTAGTCTTCACGGGTGCCAGTGTTTTCCATATGGGGCTGCACATGTGCGGCGTGGTTGGGAGAAGTCGACGGCATATCCGGTGGTTGATACGGCCAGTGAGAGGCGTTGTACTGCACCGACAGAAAGAAGGGTCTGGTGGAATTATCCTTGATGAAAGCAAGTGAACGCTGCGTGATGAGATCGGTCATGTAGCCCTCCTGCGTTATGACAGAATCGTTCTCCCACAGATCCTCTTCACCCAGGCCATTGGTATGCTGGTAGTAATCGATATAACCAGACTTGAAGCCAAAGAAATAATCAAAACCATGTGCAGCCGGGCTCTGGTTGTCCGCATACCCCAGATGCCACTTGCCGATGAGTCCAGTGCTGTAGCCAGTATTCTTGAGGAGTTGCGGTAGTGAATTGCCATTGGCCGGTAAACCACGACCCTCGGCAGGTGGACTTGGCAGCGGAATTTCGAGGCCATAACGTTGCTGATACCTGCCAGTAACAAAGCCGGCACGCGTCGGTGTGCAGGTGGGACCATTGGAATAGAAGTCGGTGAAGCGCACGCCATCGCGCGCAAGCTGATCAATATTGGGTGTACGAATATCCGGTGCGCCATAACTGCCGATGTCGCCATAACCCACATCGTCGGTCATGATGAATACGATGTTTGGTGTACCGGACCCGGGTTGTTGCGCTGCGACGGTCGCAGTCAGCAGTAGACCAATTCCGAGACTGCACACGCGCAACCAGCCTGCCCGGGTTGATGCAGTCAGCAATTTTTGCGCGCTTGTTTTGAGCAGGCCTGAAACTGTCGTGTATGCGGGGCTTGAGGAGTTCATAGCGGACTACCTTTGTAGAAGGTTTGTTAATTTTGAGGCAGACACATGCTGCCTGCATTGCAGATTGCTGTCAAAAGCAGAATGTATGTCCGGATGGAAGCAGCAAGAATCAAGTGTGATCTACAAGCAGGATGGCTCTGCAATAAACCTTAATGAATTTTGCAGAGACTTTGATTCCAGTTCCTGGATATTAAGGAAACGACAATCAGTTCTGCTTCATGTGTACTGTGCCGGTGGCTTCGGTGCAGCCGCCCTCTGGCAGTGTTGTGCCGCAGTTGATCAGCGGGCCATTCAGGATGCCGAAGGTGCGGCCGTCGCGCAGGGGGTTGAGAGTTACGGTCATGATGGTACCTTCGGGGTAAGCCTTGACAGTTACACCCTGGCGCGCAATAGCAGCGGATGGGCCGGTTTCAATACCCCAGGCAATCGCCTTGCCTGCTTCGTCCAGTTGCAGCTCGGCATTTTCATCAATCAGTTCAAAAATCAGCTGGGCATGATTGGCGCCCGGAATGAAGCGTATCAGTCTGCCAGTGAAAGTCTTGGTGATGTTGCGATCGTACATCGCAAAGGAATGATGTGCCTGAGCTGATACAGGCAGCAACGAAAGAAAACTGACGAAGCTCAGGGCGATGGCAATAAGTTTGCGCGTGTTGTTCATGTGATGCTCCTCTATTCCTCAGGAACTGGCGGGATTTCCAGATCCTGTTCAAAATGCTCTGCCCAGTTCTGAGCCCAGGGGCGCCCGAAGAAGTCGACATAACCTTCATCGAAAAAGGTGAGCTGGGTAGGGCGGCCGTCGGGGCCATTGATAATCGTGCTCTGTACGCGGCATTCCACAAACGTGTGGCGTGCCTCGGGCGCTTCCGGACCACTCTTGCGAACTAATGGTGTCACTTCCTGCAGCGGCTGTTTGAATGCTTCGGGATCATAGAACGTGGCTTCAACCACGAGGCCACTGCCATCGGGAGCGGGGCGGAATACTTCGATGATCTGCATCTCGTTGCTGAATTCGAACATCGAATGCGTTAATGTCCAGCCCTGCACATTGGCTGTCCACGCAATCAGCGTATCACCATCCCAGAACGCAACTGTCTCGCCATACCACTGCGGTACCTGCTGCACGTGTTCGTGGCCAACCAGGACTTTGCGCACCAGATTGTCGGCGATGCCGCCCAGCAGTTGCACCTGATGGGGAGTGGCGAGTATTTCGATGTCGAACACCGCAAATTCTGACCACCAGCGCATGAGTCCTTCCGGATAACAGAACGACGCCATCCACTGTGGCGAGTTGGTGACCGCTTCGTGATAGTTCATCTGCGCCATGCGTCTTTCGTATTCGGGTGTCAGCAGCGACAGCATCGTCGCGGCTTGCAGGTTGCGACCATAGGTCCATTGCTGATCACGTCCACCGCGGCTGTACCAGCCGTTCCACTCTTTGGGAAAACTGTCCCAGCCGTGCTGGGTCGGTCCGCCACGTGCCTGTGCGGCTGTTTTCAGCGCTTCAAAGTGTTCTTGCGCGCTGGTGTAGGAGTAGGGGCTGACAATATCTTTGACATCGCGATCAACGGAGCAGTCACCCCATTCGCCGAAGCGGTCGCGCGACCAGGTTTCACTCAGCTGTTCCGGGGTGTTGCAGCGCTGGTAGCGTTTGTCAGTCCAGAGCGCGCGGTCGAGGTAGAAATTTTTCGTCGTGAACATATCCACCGGCAAGGGCTCGATGCCCAGCGGGGAAGGGAACGCAGTTAAATCAGCAGGATCTTTCGCTGCATCCTGCCCATGCACGGCCGATATGGCAAGTAGCAGTGCAGCGGAGGCAAACAATTTTTTTATCACGTAGTACTCCCCTTTATTCATTCTTCTTTCTTCAGTCACTGCAGCGACCGACTGGTTTGCCGGTCTCTTTGCTGGCTTCTTGCTAGCCTCTTGCCCGGCTGCTCAAGTATTAGCGATAGTATGATCTGCTTACCTTAATGCCGGTTGTATGCAGTGTTATTTGGCGCATGGTCGCCGGCCAGCCAGCGCTTCAGTTCGCTGTGCGCTTTTGGCAGCACTTCAGCATTGATGCGCTCCACTTCGGGATGGTCAGTAGTGAATTCGACAATCATGTTGTCCGGGTCGAGTGCATAAAGCGAATGGCAGTAGCCATGTTCAAGTACATAGTATTTGTCGGCTGGGTAATTTGCAGCCTTGAGGCGGCCGAGCAGCTGGTCTTGCAGGCTTCTGTCGACTTTCAGTGCGATATGACGGAAGCCGGATACCGGCAGCTCAGGCCCAAATTCCTGCTGGTCGCTGGCATCGGCAAACTGGAAGAACGCCAGTGCACTTTCGTCGGCCAGGCCAAAGAAGCAATGGCAGTACGTGCGTTCCTTGCCAAAAAGCATGGTCTGTTCGCACCAGGTCGCTACGAGGGGCAGGCCGAGCACGTCCTCATAGAACGAACGGGTTTTTTCCAGATCTTTTACTACGTGGGCGTTGTGATGCAGGCGTTGCGGAAGTTTGGCAGAAGCGTTCATGGATTAGACTCCGGTGTTTTATTATTGCCGAAGATCGTAGCCACTTGGCCGGGACAAATCAACCGGGCCTTTCGCTATACGAAAAATCTGTCAACCAACGAAAAAATATCGTGTTTAGCTGCGAGGGACTTTCCATGG
>CAIYIP010000141.1 GCA_903926285.1 uncultured Gammaproteobacteria bacterium | reverse complement strand
TGAGTCCTGCATCAGTCCACCAAGTATGGCCACCTGGCCACTGTACACTTTCAGAATGGACTCCATCTCACGCACCTGAACCTCAGGCACTGCATTTACTACCCCGGAATCTGCCAGGATCGGACTTGGATCATTTACAAAGCGCACAATTCGCGAAATCGTTGGCCGTACATTGAGTGTAACCTGATCGTCTTCTCCTACCTGAGGCGTTACTGTCATCACGAAACCAACAGGCACAGTATGCACTGTAGTCGAGTAGATAGGATCTCTTCCTGGTGTAGCAGAGGTTGCAGTAACTCCTGGCTGAACATCGATGGAGAAATAAACTGTATTGTCAACGACCCTCAGCATCGCGGTCTGATTATTCAGTGCCATGATTTTGGGGCTGGACAATACACGCAGGTCGCCAAACTGAGAAAGCAGGGCGATAGTGGCAGCAATGTCATCAGGCGAGCTTCTGCGGTTCAAAGTCAAAATGTTGGTGGGTGCATTACTGAGCTCAGGGCTCGTCAAAGTCTGGGTAAAACTGACTCCTCCAGCACTACTGCTTAGCGTTGCCCAGTCTACACCGGCCTGATAACGGTCATTGAGGTTGACCTCAACTACAGTTGCCTCGATCAGGACCTGATACAGCGAACGCCTTTGGACGCTATCGAGAAAGCTGGCGATTTCTTCATGCTGACGGGAAGTTGCCCGAATTGAAAATACCCCACTCTCCGGGTTGGCGACCACGGATGATGCAACGCTGGAACCATCCGCACCCGACTCTCCCAGAAGATTACTCAGGTTGACCGACAGCGTTGCCCAGAAATTATTCGCTGTGGTCTGTGTGAGCTTAGTGCTTGAATTATTGTTATCACCTGCCTCCGTGCCTGCTTCACCCACGCCGCTCACAATGGCTGTTGAAACGCCTGCTTCAGTAGTTGCATTACGCGCTACGTTGACATAATCGACCTTATAGTTTTGCCAGTAGACAATATCTGGCTCCACCACCATGTTGCCTGAATCATCCAGACTCCAGCGGATATCAGCTTGCCTCGATATACGTTCAAGAATTTGCGGCAGGGTCTGCTCGATGGCATTGATGCTGATACTGCCCGCAACATCAGGGTGAACATCAATATTGATTCCAGCGTCGCGCGCCATGGAAAACAGCAGGTCGCGGATTGGTACATCCTGAGCCACGACTGTATAGAGTTCGGGTTCGACTTGCGGAGCAGGTGTAGTGACTAAAGGGACTGGCGCGACAATCGGAGGTATGCCGGATGGCGCGGAGGCAGGCCCAACATTGGCTTCGCTTATGTGGCGGCTGTCCTGTTCACTTGGTGGTAGATACGTACTGCAACCAGCACTTAACAGGACAAGCGGCAAGGCGAGCGCAAGTTTCCTGAGAGGGACGGCCCGCTGCTTGTTGTGAATTTTCATGTGATGCGCCAACTGTAATTTCTCCGCGTCAGGCATAGTCACTAAGAGGCGAATTCCACCGGATTCGCATCAGCGTAAGGAGCCAAGTTGGATTCTTCGGCTTGGCCACCGTCTTTGGCAATATTCTATATCAGAAAATGTCTTTTTATACAAATAGTTGCAACGGCTATTTAATCTAATTCTGATCCTCTCCGGGGTGTTTTCTGTAACCCGGTTTAATTGGTGCCTTATTTGGCCTTAAAGATGCAATTTAACTGCAAAAATTGTAATTAACACATCACTAAAATGGCACTTGAGTTGAAAACAATTGTATTCAGACAGTATCGGAACGTTGCAGGTAAGGCAGGAGATTGGTGCTTGTTTCCCGCAGTCGCTGCGACAATAGTGTTACCAGTTTGATCAGTATTTTTGCGCCCAGCGCCGGGTCTGCCATGATGATATCGACCATACTGTCCCTGCTGAAAACTGAAAAAGTTGTGGCATCAACAGCAATGCAGGACGCGAAGCGGGGTTCACCATCGATCATGGACATCTCACCGAGAGTAGCGCCGGGACCCACTGAGGCCATGGCACGTAATTCTCCGTGCATGTCGGTTTTAACAATGTTGATTCGCCCCTCCATGATGAACAGCATGTAATCGTCTGTCTCACCTTCCCGGATGATCGTGTCTCCGGGGTTCGCGTGATAGACCTGCATGAAGTCGGCCAGAGAAATAATATTCTCGTGTGTGAAGTCCACAAAAAATTTTGA
>CAIYIP010000140.1 GCA_903926285.1 uncultured Gammaproteobacteria bacterium | reverse complement strand
GTGCAGGCTGAAGATGCCGGTATCCTGGCCGATATAGTGCCACAGCAATTTTTACGCGACTTCAATCTCATGGGTTTGCAGCGGCATTTAAAAGTGGCTGGCATTTTCGGGCGTTTGTGGTTGCGTGATGGCAAGAGTCGTTATTTGCAGGATATTCCGCTGACGCTGCGTTACATCAGTGATGTGCTTCCCGAGCATCCCGAGTTGAAGGTGTTCTCCGACTGGTTGCAGGCGAAGATCTTGCCTGGGCTTGACGCAGCTCTCGTCAAAACCCGCTTTGCTACTACGGCGGGTGCAGGCGTATGAAGGTGATGCTGCTCGCGGCAGGCAAGGGTGAGCGTATGCAGCCGCTCACGACACATACACCTAAGCCCTTGCTACAGGCTGGTGGCCGGTCGTTGCTGGAACATCTGATCCGTAAACTCGCAGTACACAACTTTACTGATCTTGTCATCAATCACGCTTGGCTCGGCCAGCAGCTTGAGGATACGTTTGGTGACGGCAGCGCCTTGGGTGTGAAGATTGAGTGGTCGCGCGAGACCGAGCCACTTGAAACAGCCGGTGGCATCATCAAGGCTTTGCCCTTGTTGGGTGACGCACCATTCGCGGTCGTGAATGGTGATATCTGGACAGACTACCCTTTCAGTAATTTGCGCAAAGCGCTTGTCGCACAAGATCAAGTGCATCTGGTGCTGGTGGCTAATCCAGCGCATCATCTCAAGGGTGACTTTATTCTCACTGATGAAGGTCGGCTTGGCATGCCGGCAACAGCAGGAATCCCGGCAAGCACATTTACGTATAGTG
Source organism: uncultured Gammaproteobacteria bacterium (assembly GCA_903926285.1). Lineage (GTDB taxonomy): Bacteria > Pseudomonadota > Gammaproteobacteria > Pseudomonadales > Pseudohongiellaceae > CAILUG01. The sequence continues at coordinate 1,484 of CAIYIP010000140.1, read as the reverse complement.
GAATTGGTGTATTTCATCCTGGTTTGTTCGCCGATGTGAAAGAAAAGCAATATCCCTTGTTGCCATTATTGAAACAGGCCATTGCGCACCAGCAGGCCAGTGGCTCGCTGTTCGCGGGTGAGTGGATTGACATTGGTACACCACAACGACTGCATCAACTCGACCAGCAATTGAGGGCAAAAAATTCATGAATAACGAAACGTCTAAGCACAGAAAGTCAGGGCATTTGTTCAGCACGGCTGCAGAAGATCTGCAGAATGCGCGCCAGGAAGTTGAGCAGGGCTCTGCATCCGCGCAGGTGAATTCCTCGGCGTATCGGCTGGCTTTTGATGATCAGGATTTTCTGCTGCGCGAGGAGATGCGGCCAGTGCGGTTGTTGCTCGAATTAACCAAGCCCGAACTCGTGTTGCAGGAAAACAAGATACTCAACACGGTAGTGATTTTCGGCAGTGCGCGCACGCCGTCACCGGAGATGGTGGATGCAGAGGAGGCCAAGCTGAAGTTGCAGATGCAAATCGCGCCACGTAATCCGGCCTTGCTGCGGCAGCAGAAAAACCTGCACTTCCAGCGTATCCAGTCCCGCTATTATTCAGAAGCCCGCAGGCTGGGCGAGATCATTACGCAGCGTTCCACGAGCGAGGAAGGCGTCAAAGCTCTGGTGATAACAGGCGGTGGTCCTGGTGTAATGGAGGCCGCCAACCGTGGTGCGATGGATGCAGGAGGCGAATCCATAGGCCTCAACATCATGCTGCCGCATGAACAATACCCCAACACCTATATCACGCCGAAGTTCTGTTTCCGGTTCCATTATTTTGCGATCCGCAAAATGCATTTTCTGTTGCGCGCCCGTGCTCTTGTGGTTTTTCCGGGTGGCTTTGGCACGCTCGATGAATTTTTTGAAACCCTCACGCTGGTGCAGACCAGAAAAATAGAAGCCATGCCGATTCTTGTTTTTGGGCGCGAATACTGGGAAAAAGTGATCAACTGGAATTTTATGATAGAGCAGGGCGTGATCAGCGCCGAAGATCTCAACCTGTTTCATTATGTGGAAAATGCTGAGGAAGCATGGGAACTTATGAAAGACAACCTGCACATTGATTCAGGCACTTCGTAATTATATGTACCAGGCAATGGCAGTGACTCTCCGAATATTTTGCTTGCAGATGACGACACCAACATCATCGTTGCAGCTCAAGCTGTTCGAGTCGGCGAAGCGTATTGCCGAAAGTGACATTCCCGTGTTGAGCACGGGAGAGAACAGCACTCTTTGATGGCTTTCGCTGCGGCTTTGCTTTTCAATTGCTTGCTCGGGTTAAGAGAAGGTTTTGATGGCGACAATCCTGATAGTGGAAGATGCCAGCGACCTGGCAACCTTGCTGTCGTAACATCTCATTAGCAATCAGCAATCAGCAATCAGCAATCAGCAATCAGCAATCAGCGCAGCGCAATCTTGATGTTGACCGCGCGCAACTCAGAGCAGTAGC
>CAIYIP010000139.1 GCA_903926285.1 uncultured Gammaproteobacteria bacterium | reverse complement strand
CTGGATTCAATAACAGTGTTTCCGGGACCTTGCACAACGGTCTGAGGTCAGGAGTCTCTGTGCGTCTCCTGACAAGCACTGAATCACGGTGCCAGTAACTAATATCCCGAACTTAAAAGGTGCAAGCCAGAGAACAGCGATAAAGGTCAAAAATCCAGCTTCACCGACAACCCATAGCGCAAGGGCTCACCTAGCTGGGTGTAGTCCTTAGAGGTGTAGTCATCGCGCGGATCGTTGCCGAAATAGTAGCCGCGAACTGCATAATCTTCGTCAGTTAGATTGCGCCCCCACAACGTCGCCTGCCATTGCTGGTGAGTCCAGGTCAGGCTGGCGTTGAGTAGATCGTATGAATCCGATTGGCCGTAGTGGCTATCCGAGAAATAGAAACTGTCGCGTCCCTGCATATTCACATCCAGTGCGAGTTCGGGCAACAGCGCCCAGCTGCTGCCTAGAGTATATTGATACCGCGGTGCATGAGCCTGTTCGCGGCCATCGAGATTCTGGCCTTCTGAGTTGATGAAATCCTTGTACTCAGTATCGAGCAGTCCCAGTGTGCTGTAGATATGTACTGCGTCGGTGGCAAACAACTGGGCACTCAGTTCAACACCGCGATTGCTGCCGGCAGCCGCGTTGCCGATATAGTCGATGAATTCCGAACTGCCATCGCTGCGCAGGCGCACGGTGGAGCTGCTGATTTGCACATCATCCCTGTCCATGAAAAACAGCGCAGCTAGTGTCTGCAGTTTGCCATCCCACAGCTGACCCTTGAAGCCTAGTTCGTAGTTCCACAACACTTCGGTGTCGAACTCGCGCAAGTCGGCATCGAGTGAACCATCGGTATTGAAGCCACCAGTCTTGTAGCCGCGCGACACACTTGCGTAGATCAGGTTGTCGGCATCGGTGTGATAGTTGAGTGCGAGTTTGCCGCCGAATAGGGTGTCGCCGGGGTCGAAGCCCAGCGCGTCACTGTCGCGATAACTGGCTTTGTAACGTTCGCTGCGCAGGCCTGCATCAACTGACCACTGCGCAGTGAGTTCGGTCGAGGTGTCGGCATACACCGCGTGCCGGTCAACATCAAAAATACTGGTAAAAATATCGTCAAGAAAGGTATAGGAGCGTGCAAGTTCCACTTCCTGTTGCAGCGAATAGATGCCCGTCACCCAACTGGTGCGACCCCCAAACAGCGCACCTGCTTCAGTGGAAAGCACGCGCAATTCACCGCTGAGTGTGTTTTGGTCACGTTCAAACAGGTCAGTGGATGAATATTCGTACGGATGAAAACCCGCATAGACCCAGTCTTCATCGTAGCCGTAAGCAGTGTCTGAACGCGCAACACTTGCAAGTGCTTCCAAAGTGAACGGCTCGAAGGTCGCCATCATGAGTTTCAGACTGGCCAGTTGTGAATCCTGTGCATCCATGCCGGGTTCATCAGACAGCGTGTCGCGTATATTGTCGAGCGAGAAGGCATCGTAGCCGTTGTTAATGTCGATCAACGCAGTGGTAAAGTCGACGGTGATATCTGTTGCAGGCTGCCAACGCAGCTTGCCGCGCAGTGTACGCTCATCACGGGTGTTGGTAGGTCTGGCGAGAAAGAGATTGGTGCCGAAGCCATCGCTCTCAAGTGTCTGCAGTGCGAGGCGGTACGACAGTGAATCTGAAGCCGGACCAGATACATAACCTGCTATGCCAGTGCTGGCATAATTCTCACCTTGCAGCTGCAAGCCGTAATGCAGCTCATCAGTAGGCGCCCGGCTTTGCAGGTTGATGAGGCCAGCCAAGGCATTGGAACCATAACGTGTACCTTGCGGACCCATCAGGATTTCCACTTGCTCCACATCGTAAAGCATCGCAGCATTGCCGATGCCGGAAAAATCCACGCCATCAATAAGCAAGCCCACTGACGAGTTGAGCGGCTCGGTGAACTGGCCACGCTCGCCTATGCCGCGAATCTGGTAGAACCGTGCTCGTGATGCACCAGAGGCAGCATTGACGTTCGGGGCATTGAGCAGTATGTCTTCGAGATGCAGTGCGTTTTTGCTTTGTATCAGCGTGCTGTCGAGTACGCTGATGCTTGCAGGAATATCGTTGATGGTGCCCTGCCGGAAATCAGCAGTGATGACAATTTCCTCAATCGGCACTGGTTGCGCGATAGTTCTCGCGGCAAGCAGCAGAAGACTGCATGAAGCAAAAGTGTACCAGGGTTTGTTGGATGTTCGCTGCAGCGCAGCGTTGAATGGTAAAGCGGATTTACTGTGTCGGTTCATGCCTTTCTCCTAGTGCTAAAGGTTGTAAACAACACAGTTAGTACGACGGAGAATGTGCTGATCCGAAAATTGCGGAGCCGAAAAGCAGCCGGACAAGTGCGGAGATTGCCTATTCCTACGCCAGTATTAACTGGTTCAGGTTCAAAGGGTTTGATCTCAGGCCGAAGCCACCCCTTAGGACGTATTCACTTTACCATCATGAGCGCTTGAGTAACAGCCGCAACAAAAATTGTGAGAGAACCCAGATCTCTACTGCAGTAGTAATAGGCGCGCAAAAAATTTTTATTACTCAATTGCAAAAACACTGGAGAAATTCCAAGCCGTGCGTGTTGCTCAATTCAGCACATCAATCGAACTCGAGGCAAACACCCGACTAGCACCCGACTAGCACCCAACTAGGCAACGATCGTCCCGAAGAGTTTGCCTATCAATCCAGTTGTGGTCATCGCCAATGCGCCCCAGATCGCTACCCGTGAGGCACCGATGTGCAGTTGTGCTCCGCCTGCGCGTGCAGCGAGTGCGCCGAGGGCGGCGAGAATTAGTAGTGAGCCGCCGGCGACGACTGTCAGCATTAGCCTCTCAGGAACTAATGCTGCGAGCACCAGAGGCAGTGCAGCCCCCACTGCAAACGTGGAGGCAGAAGCCACTGCTGCCTGCAGGGGTTTGGCAGAATGCAGCGACATCAGGCCAAGTTCATCGCGTGCGTGTGCATCCAGTGCGTCATGTGCCATCAACTGGTCCGCCACCCGTTCTGCCAGTTGTGTATCAAGTCCGCGTTTAACGTAGATCATGGCCAGCTCGTTGCGTTCAAACTCATGGTTGTTGGCCAGTTCTTCGCGCTCGCGGTTGAGGTCGGCAGTCTCGGTATCAGACTGTGAGCTCACAGATACATATTCTCCTGCTGCCATCGACATGGCACCCGCCACAAGGCCTGCCATTCCTGCGATCAGGATGTCACCTCGTGCAGCTTGTGCGGCAGCCACGCCAAGCACAAGGCTGGCGGTGGAAACAATGCCGTCGTTGGCTCCGAGCACTGCGGCTCGCAACCAGCCACTGCGGTGCGAGAAATGAATTTCGGATTTACTGCTATGTGTTAACAATGTTTATGCCTCTATACCGAAAACTACTCTGAGGATATAACCTGTAAGAAACGCAAGTCCTGCGGCCGCGCTGCCTGTACAAAGAGTCTTTAATCCCGAGCGCAACACAGGTGTGGCAAAGATAAGACTTTTCATGCTGCCGATGAAGAAGAACATCATGCCGCCCAGTACGGCGCTTACTACATATTGCCCCTTGGGGCTGAGTCCGGGAATCATAAATGGCAGCAGTGGTGCCGTGCCTATGAGCACAAATGCACAAAACGTAATAGTGGCTGATTTATAAGGACTCAGTAATATTTTCTGAATGCCGTACTCTTCCATCAGCATGGTCTCGATCCACAACGGCTTGTTGTTGCTGATTGTGGTGACAATGGTATCGAGAGTGGCGCCGGAAAACCCCTTCCTTTGAAAAATCTGCCGTAATTCCTCGCGTTCACCAACCGGGATCTTGTCGATATGTTCCTGTTCGACTGCCCTGACGCTCTGGATAAAATCCTGTTGCGCGCGAATTGATTCGTAATTACTGACCGCCATACTGAAACCATCAGCCAATAAATTGGCCATGCCCAGTACCAGTGCCACCGAGGCAGAAAGCCCGGCCCCGACCGTGCCAAGTACAACTGCGAGTGTGGTTATACATCCGTCAATACTACCAAGTACTGCATCGCCAATTACGCTGGAACCAGGCTTGCGATTCAAGCGCAACCTGATAGCTTCAGGATCGTGTTCTTTGGTTAGCGAGGCGTGGGAGTTCTGTTTCACGGTGATACATCCCGCTGAGCGTCAGATACGGGTATTCTAGCAGCAGCTGACCTCAGCACCACATTGGAAGTGAGTATCACAGGGAAAATTTGTTTTCATCAGCATAAAAAGCAAGGGAAACGACAGCAGACCCAAAGGGTCGAAAAATGAAAATTCGCAGGTTATATCTATCGCAACAGAAACCGATCTCGCGGCAAAGTGCAGCGCAAATGGAACCGTCCGGGCTGTGTACAGACATTGCCCGGTAGTCCAGGAAATTTGCCCATTCCCAGTCTGGTTTTATTTAATTCGCTTGCTGTACCATTTGCGATGCAAGCGGTCTGATGTAAGTGCCAAAATATCTGGTTTTATCGCGTACATTCATAGAGAACTTATGAACATCAAGATGATCTCAATTACATTGGCCGGCATCGCTGTATTCTTTTTGGTGGCCTGCAACCCGCAGAATCCAGGTGGCTCTGCTATCGCCGAGACAGTAGCGCCAGCGACAGTTCCCGCCCAGGCACCAGCACCAGTGGTATGCGATTCATGTGGCGTGATCCGCTCAATTACTGCAGTCGAACAAAAAGGTGAAGGCACTGGCGTTGGTGTGGCGCTTGGCGCACTGGTAGGTGGCCTTGCCGGTAATCAGGTTGGCGGTGGGTCCGGTAAAAAAACAGCAACAGTTGCAGGTGCCATCGGTGGCGCAGTACTTGGTAATACCATCGAACAGAATCGTAACAGCACAAATTATTATGAAATCGTGATCGACATGGAGTCAGGTCAGCAGCAAGTCATCAATGTGCCGGATGCAACAGGTATTAGTGTCAGCTCACAAGTTATTGTCCAGGGCGGCAACATTTCCCTGCGTTAGGAACTACCGACTGGCTCAGCGCTATGTCGTTGAGCCAGTAATAGTCTTTCCCTCTCATTGCCACACGCTGTAATAAAATTCGCATTCATGCTGTTCAGTCTTGCAAGATAACGCGCGAACAACGCGTCCCTGTCGAAAGGATTGACGCGCAGCGGATCGTGTTGCCATGGAATGTGGTGGTCGCAGAGCAGGTAGATGCGTTGTGTAGTCGCAAGACTATGTTCCATTAGCTCAATGATTTTCCTGTCGCAGTTGCCGAAGACTATTTCACTCCAGATCACAATCACGAGCAGGTCGGTATCACATACCAGGTATACAGGCTGAGTGGATAATAACTTCTGTTCCTGTGCATGCTGCAAACGCGCGATCGTCAACAGGTCCTGCTGCGTGTACTGGTAATCGGGCTGTTGCCGGTAACACTCATTGAGGTAGTCACGCGCAACCTCGCTCACAAGCGGGGCGTGCAGGGTTTCACTAAGCTGGGTTGCCAGCGTGGTCTTGCCGCACGATTCGGGGCCGGTGGTGATGAGAATTTGAGTCACTATTTCGGTCAATATGGTCAGTACATCAAGGCAACGAACAATACAGCTACTCTTGCGGCGGTACTACTCCTGCTTCGACGCCAACATTTAACCCCAAGCCCCTTTCTCATCGTGGAATTTATCATGCCGCGTTTAAAGGCGCTGGAAGTTGTGGTAAGTGCTGCGATAGAGCCGCCGCAGCAAGTATGTGCAGAAAAATCAGAACAGGACGCTAACGTTTCCGCATCACAGTGCCCGCCACTGCCACTGTGATGCATTGATGAAGGTATATCAGTCTACCGGGTTTGCTTCCGCATCCAGTTCTACTATGTTGTAGCCGAGTGCGGTCAATGAGTCGCTTATGACGGCCTTGTCGCCGACTACCAGTATGATCATCTTTTCGAGCGGCAAATGGGTTTTGGCCAGGCTTATCACACGCTCTTGCGTCAGGCTATTAATGAGCTCCTGCTGTCTGCGCACAAAATCGCTGGATAGATCGTAGGTAATGATTTGTTCAAGCAAGTTACCTTTTTGACCAGGAGTTTCGTAATCGAGAGCTTCGCTCTGGCCGATGGCATCCTTGGT
>CAIYIP010000138.1 GCA_903926285.1 uncultured Gammaproteobacteria bacterium | reverse complement strand
GAAGTGCCGCGCTTGTTGTCGGAACAGCACATCCAGATATTGCTGGTGCCATTCTGGACCGATACCAAAAATGCTTATCTGCGCGTGCGCCACTGCGCGCAGGCAAGGGCGATTGAAAATGAATGTTATGTTGTGCTGGCTGGCAGTACGGGCAGTGTACCGGAGCTGGAGAATGTCGATGTGCAATATGCGCAGTCGGCCATTTTTTCACCTTCCGATTTTGGCTTTCCGCATGATGCAATTATCAATGAAGCAACTGCGAATATTGAAACCACGCTGATTGCCGATCTTGATCTTGGTAAATTGCAGAAAGTGAAAGAGAGCGGCTCTGTGCGTAATTTCCTGGATCGACGCAGGGATCTGTATCAAGTGAAATGGACCGGCAGAAAGTAGTGATGTCAGTTGAAGCCGGGATCTTGTATACAGGCTGACACCCCCGTGTATCTGGTCCATATCCTGTGGATAAGCAATGCAGTATCCAGGGATTTTACAATTCCATGTTTCCCACTCATTCAGGTTACGCCTCGTAAAAATGGACTGTACATTCCTTTATATGAAGGATGTAACAACAGGCAAAGCAAAGTTGATATAAGGTAATTAGCCTGTCGCGCAAGTTGCTGCAGATTAAAGGTTATGTATTAGCTAAATAAATATACTGTGATTTAGCTCACATTTCGCGATTTTATGAACATTAAAAAAGTCTGTGATTCATTGCACATTATGCAGAGGAAGTTATAAAGGCGAGATAGTCAAAGCTGTTTGCAGGTGTAGTATGGCGGCATGGTACTAATTATAGGGTACAGGTTGTGGCAACTGTAATGGCCAGTAAATCAGAATTTTCGATGCACGAATTAGCTCCGGCAGCAGCGCCCAAGCCTTGGCATTTCGATTTTGCAGAAATCGATAGCCCCGAACGCCTGAGTGACAGTTTTGCCTTGAGATATGAGGTCTATTGTAGCGAAAGGAATTTTCTGAATCCCGAGAGGTATCCAACAAAACAGGAAATTGACCAGTATGATAATCATGCGGTCCATCTCGGAGGAATCAATCAGGATGGCGTCATGATAGGGACCGTGCGGCTGGTACTGCCCTCGTCGATTGGGTTTCCCTTGTTTGAACATTGCGAGTTGTTTCCTGAATATCAGTATCTTGCCGACAAAAAGGCACAGCAGACAGCTGCCGAGATTTCCAGACTCGCAATTTCCAAACACTATCGAAGAAGAAAGAATGATGGTTTGTACGGCCTTGCGTACACGAATGATTTTGACAATGTTCGAAGTGGCGAAAGCAGTGGGCAATCACAAACTATTGATCAAGTTCCTTACCGGCGCAGTAAACCTGAAATCATACTTGGCCTTTATAAAGCGTTGTATCAGGCCAGCAAGCGACAGGGCGTCACTCACTGGTTTGCTGCCATGGAGAAAACACTGATTCGATTGTTGCATCGTTTCAACTTCGACTTTACACCTATTGGTCCTGAGCTGGACTACTATGGTCCTGTGGTGCCGTATATCGCCAGCGTTGCTGAAGTCGAAGAGGCTGTCTTCAAAAACTGTCCAGAGTTGTTCGCAGAATTCATGACGGGGCTTGAGCCTGAACTGATTCCTCCCTATGCCAGAAATTTGTACAGCATTTCGGGTAACTGGTTAGCCAACAAATAGAAGTCTCCCAGTTGTTCTTCACTGCGGACGATCGGGGGATTTACCCTGGCTTGTCTGCTTCAGCGCGTAGTTGCGTATTCCGGGTTTGCTGCGTACCAACTAGCCCAGGTCTCGATATTTTACTTTATTCTGACTGTATTGGGCGATTGGAAAATAGGTGATGGTGCCGGTAATAGGAGTCGAACCTACGACCTTCGCATTACGAATGCGCTGCTCTACCAACTGAGCTATACCGGCGGATACTGAACGGGGGCGTATTCTAGCCGAAAAGGCCGGGCGTTTGTCTGCTGTTTCGTGTCGGGGCTAAACTTGGGTGAGTAATTCCTTCGCCAGGGTTTGATCAAGGCCTCAGCTGAGACTGGGCTGATGCCAACTGCAGGCAATTGCAATTTATTCATGCATAAAAAAGCCCGCTCGCGCAGGCTTTTTTCAGGTTAGCGTGACTCCCAGCACCTACGTGCGAAGTGAAAACTGCCTTGCCAAACGTTTGCCAGAAACCTGCCGCCAAGGTCCAGCTAGCGGTAATATTTTTGCTGCCCCAGGTACCCGTGAGAAGAGTTACATTCAACAATGAGGAACTAACTCCGTCTGCCTCTACACCACCTCTGTGATCCCAGTAGGTAGTGTCGAGGTCGAACTGCCCACCCAAAGCTTCAATGTCTGCTGAGCTGTTGGGATTACCTTGACCTGTGCCGCACAAATCTGCGCTGTTGAAGCCCCAGGTACGAGTTGTAGCACTATTGGCAGAGACGCCACTTAAAGCGCCAGCGCTGGCATATGTGGAAAAGCCAGTTGCTACTACAGTTGTCAAAACAAGGGCAACTAAACCACGAATTTGCATTTTATTTAGCTAAAATTTAGTGAGTTGAGATTAAAAAACTGCACTATGCTCTAGGCACTGATCGTGCCAATTAATTTATCTAATAAAATCATTGTCATACGTAAGCTAATAAAGCAGTCTGCATGATTGTTTTACAGTTTTTTCCTGTTTCAAAAAATTCTTGAAATGAAACACAACATTTTGATTTTAAGGAAAATTTGATCCGACTCACACCTTTGGCCACTATGCCGGCAATTGCTTCATTTTTTTCCACAAAAATACGCGCAGCAAAATGGCAAATCACGGCCAAAGGTCATCAGGATCCTCCAGTGGCCGCTCATATCAAGAAGCGTGAAATTCCTTCAGAAGTATCCGGTGGTTGCATTGGCTACTTTGCATGAATACCAACATAATCCTCTACTTTTGTTTCCGGCAAAGATGTGCCTGGCAACCCCCGGTCATCAGTTCTCGGCACTTCAAGACAGGTCGTCCATGATGAAGCTTTCCCGTTTTGGCCTGCGCTACACCGGACGCTCGGGTATCGTTGAGCTCATGGCTGACCTTGGTTCGGCTTTACGCCAGAATCCGGCCATGTTGATGATGGGTGGTGGCACGCCGGCGCGCATCCCTGCAGTGGAAAACATTTTCCGCCAGCACCTGCAAACGATCATCAATGATCCCGAACTCAGTTACGGGATGTTTGGCCGTTACCAGGGGCCACACGGCGATGTCGACGTGCGGAGCCTGCTCGCGGCAATGCTGCAATCGGAGTATGGCTGGCCGTTGACGGCTGCCAACATCGTGGTGACCAACGGTGGCCAATCCGCGTTTGCGATACTTGCCAACATGCTGGCAGGTGAGGGCAGTGATGGCCAGAAGCGCAAGCTGCATTTTCCGCTGACTCCCGAATATCTTGGTTATGGCGACACGGGCCTGACTGAGGATTTCTTCAGCGCCAGCAAGCCGGAAATTGAATTGCTTGCGGATAATCTCTTCAAGTACCGCGTGGATTTTTCTGGCTTGCAGGTTGGTGAAGACATCGCCGCGCTGTGTGTTTCGCGTCCGACTAATCCAAGCGGTAATGTATTGACCGATGGTGAAGTCAGGCAGCTTGATGCACTCGCGCGCAAGCGCAACATTCCGCTGATTCTCGATGCTGCCTATGGCAGCCCGTTTCCGGGTATTGAGTTTACCGATGCCACGCCCTACTGGAGTGACAATGTCATTTTGCTCTGCAGCCTGTCGAAGCTGGGTCTGCCAGGCACGCGTAGTGGCTTTCTGATTTGTAGCGAAGCATTTGCCGAAGCCTTCAGTCGCGTGAATACCATTCTGAATCTTGCTAGCGGCAATACCGGTGTCGCACTTGCGACCAGCCTGCTGCAAAGTGGCGATCTGCTGCATATCAGCCGGAATATCCTGCAACCCTGGTATCTTGAGAAAAAGAATCTTGCTGTTGCATGCCTGCGTACTGCGCTGGGTAATTTGCCTTACCACATTCATAAACCCGAAGGTGCGTTCTTCCTCTGGCTCTGGCTACCCGGCTTGCCGGTGTCATGCGTTGAACTATACGAAAGACTAAAGGCAGCGGGTGTTCTTGTTATTCCAGGCCATTCTTCGTTCCCGGGTCTGCAGGAGGCGTGGCAGCATACACAGGAATGTATCCGTATTTCCTATGCGGTAGATCCAGCAACAATTATCAATGGCAGTGCCTTGCTT
>CAIYIP010000137.1 GCA_903926285.1 uncultured Gammaproteobacteria bacterium | reverse complement strand
GCGCCAGATCGGCAACTACCAACATGACCAGCACATAGCCAGCGCTGGACATAAAAGAAGAAAAATTTCTCATGCTGCGTCTGCCTGTTTCAGGTTCCAGGCAAGCAGAAACAGTGGACTGGTCAACACCAGAAGCGCCGCGAGAAGATACACCCCAGCCTGCAATAGTGAAGGCGTGGCTTCGTAACCGACCAGTGCATACAACAACTGACCTGGCACACTGTATTCGGCCAACAGGTTTGAGGTGTCCCATAATTCCACTGTAAAAGGCAGCCAGTCGGCCTGAGTCAGCAAGAGCACACCTTGCGCTGCCATGTTGCCCGCAAACAACGCAAGCAACACCAGTGCCGTCCTGAAAGCGACCTTCGGTTTTAAACTAATCAACCCATTAAACAGGAACCAGCCGCTGCTGATACCAATGCCTGCTGCCATCAGGCCACCGAGCACAACTGGTGTCAGGTTTTCCGGCTGCCCCATGATGCCACCAATATACAGAATTACTTCCGAGCCTTCCCTCGTAATCCCCAGAGCAACCACGCAAATCATACACACGCTCGCAACAATGCTGCGGATGCGTGCATTGGCTGCAACAACCCTTGGCTTAAGGGCATAACAGAAGCCCAGCAGAAAAACGATGATGAACCATTGCATGCAGGCGTTGACTACTTCCAGACCCACATAATCAAACCATTCAGATACTGTTGGTGTCAGCCAGGCATAAAACAGAGCGCCAGCAGTGCCAAGCACTATGGCATAAACCACCCATCTGACACGCAAGTCGTAACCGGCCAGCGCGTACCGGCGCAATTCATGCGCAAGCACCAGCATCACACTGATCAGCAGCGCGGCTTCAAGAATTTCCTGTAAGACCAGTATGACGGCATTCAAAAACATAAGAGCACCATGCTTGTCCTAGCGCACAATGACAACGCCCTGCGCTGTCCTCGGATAAAACTCACCAAAAAACGGATATTCACCCGGCTTGAGCGGGCCAATGAAGATAACTGTCTTCGAATTGCCCGGAATGACTTTCTCACGGTTGAGGCCGTAACTTTCAAATTCTTCAGGTGTCGAATCACTATTGCTTATCTGCAGGCGCACCTTGGTCCCTGCAGGAACTTCGATGGTAGCCGGAAAAAACAGATGATCCTTGATCTCCAGGGTAATTTCCGGCGCTGCGGCAGAGGCGGTTTTTATCACCAATAACAGCAGGAACAACCACGAAGCGGAATTACGCGGCATTGTCAGGCTCCGGAAAAATTACCTTGAACGCACTGCCACTGGCAAAGCTGGAATCACTTACTGTGATTTTTGCGCGGTGTAACTCCGCTACGTGCTGCACGATGGCCAACCCGAGGCCACAACCCGGAATACTCTCACTGCGCTCGTCATTGGTACGGTAAAAACGCTCAAAGATGTGCTCGCGATCTGCGGGCGCGATACCAGGGCCGCTGTCTTCCACGAGCAGGAAGGGTCCGTCGGCATCTGCGGCAGTACGCAGTAAAATAGTGCCGCCCGGGGGCGTATATTTGGCGGCATTGGTCAGGAGATTCGCCACCAGAGTTTCAAGTGCAAAGCGGTCTCCGACAATCATTGTTGTGTCACCTTCCAGTTCGAGCGTCTGCCTCCGGGCTTCAATCAGGCCATAATAACGAGCGACAACATCCTGCGTTATTTCATGCAGGTCAACACTCGTGCAAGTGGCGGCAAACTGGGCCGGCGAACTGCGGTACAGCGACAGCAGTTGCTCGACCAGATGCTGCAGCCGTTCCACGCCCTGCGCGAGCTCGTGATACGAAGCACTGTGCGTGTCGACTTCCTGCCCGAGATTATGCAGCTGGATTTTTAGCGCACTGATCGGCGTGCGCAGCTCATGGGCGGCGTCGGCGGAAAAGCGTTGTTCGCGTTCAAGGGTACTGTTGAGGCGATTGATGAATCCATTGATTGATTGCACTACCTGGTCAAGCTCGGCCGGTATGCTGCTCGGCTGCAGCGACGCAAGATCATTGACTTGCTTCTGACGCAGTTCGGCGGATAACAACTTGAGCGGTTTCAGTCCGCGACTCACGATGACCCAGACAAGCAACGCAGCGATTGGTATGCCCAGCAGAATTGGCGCAATCGATTCGAGCACCACATTTTCCGCAAGCGTAAAACGCAGGTCACTGCGTTCCGCAACAATGATCCAGCGACTCTTCAGCGGGTCCTGACGGCTGTAGGTGCGCCAGCGATAGCCATCAAAATTGGCAAAACCAAAACCGCTATTGAATTCATTCATCGGAGTTTGCGGCGCATGGAACGAGGCAGACAGCAGCATGTCGTTTTCCCAAACCTGGAAGGCCAGATTATTGCCGAGACGAAAATCGCGACTGATCTTTGGCATGTCGAGATTGGCAACGAGCTGGGAAAGGTCGAGCAGCTGATTATCAAACAGGGTTTCCGCTTCCCGCGTGCTCGTCTGGAAACCGCGCAAGGCGGCTACAAAATTGAACAGGGTGAGCGTGGCCACAATACCCGCAATCAGGAAAATGCGGATCGATTTCACTGATTAACCTTGT
>CAIYIP010000136.1 GCA_903926285.1 uncultured Gammaproteobacteria bacterium | reverse complement strand
GCACAGACTGTCCCGAAGAACGCATGAATACATCCATGTAGCTCTCGTCGGCATCCATGCCGATGAAGTCTTCAGGACAGTCTGTGCCTCCAGGCTTGGCAAGAGTTTCTTAAATTCCAGATGAGCATTTTTCTACTTATTCATGCAATTGTTATCCTATCGTCCGCAATAATAATCTGCCGGTCCTTGTAGAGTCTGCCAATTGCGCGCTTGAAATTTTTCTTGCTGGTTTTGAAGATTTTGAATATTTCTTCTGATGGCGTCTTGTCAGAAATCCTCGCACTGCCGCCCTTGCTTTGCAGATACCGCATGATCATCTCTTCAAGCTCATCCCGGCTGTCTGCATCAAGCATGGTGATGCTGAGGTCGATCTTGCCATCAGGACGCAAAGTTTTTATCCACCCTTTGAGGTATTCGCCTATACGCAGTGGCTGCGATATTTCGTCGCGGTAGATGAGGCCGATGTAGCGATCATCAATCACTGCTTTGAAGCCGAGTTCCGTTTCGGAAACAATTTGTAGTTCCACCGGTTGGCGCATCTGCAGTGTGCCGGGAGCAGGTAGTTCGTAGTCGCTGTCGTGTTTTGGCATAAAATTAACAAGGTTTCCGATTAAAACTGGCTCTGACAGGAATGACGCTGAGTTAGGGCCTTTTCCATGAAAGTGAAGGGGATGCGTTCGCATGGATGCGAACGGAAGCTACATGCATGTATTCACGCGTTCCCCGGAATCTTCATGGAGAAGGCCCTAACTCAGTGCCATTCCACTCTGACAGCTATTTTTCGTCATTGCCAGTGCTGTGGGTTAACGCCGTAATACTTGCTGAGTTCGGCATAGAGAGCAGGATGGCTTTGTTCGAGCGCTGCGGGCTTTTCAAAAAACGTTTCAGTGGCGACTGCAAAAAATTCTGCGGGGCTTGTTTCACCGTAGGGGTCCATCACCGTTGGCTGTTGCTGATGGGCTGCTTCACTCAGCACCTGAAACTCTTTTGATAACACGTTCGCCCATATCTGGATGCTGTTTCTGGGTAAAATGGGGGCTCCATTCGGAGCACCGTTTTCACTATCAAGCTGATGTGAAAATTCGTGCAACACAACATTGTGGCCATCACTGAAATCGGCGACGCCGTGTTCAACATCGTCCCACGACAAAATGACCTTGCCGTAATGCCAGGACTCACCAAGCATATCGCGGCTGGCGAGCCTTACAGTGCCGTCAGGATTAAGTTGATCCTGTGCAGCCCTGAAAGCATAGGGATAGACAAGAATATGCTGCAAACGCGGGTATATTTCGGTTTTTCGATTGAGCAGCAATAAACAGGCTTCCGCCGCGATGGTGACACGGATTTCATCATTGATTTGCAGGCCGGCACAGCCATGGAAAGTTTTTTGATCGAGGAATAGCCTTATCAGATCAAGCAGCTGTTTTTGTTCGGTGGCATGAAGCCTTGTATAAAAAGGCAACCTTCGATTCAGTATGGCTAACCACCCGGCCGGAAACGACCGGCTCAACAGCCAGCGCTTGCGCCATGCGGGATAGAGGAAGACGAGCACTGCGATGATGCAGATACCTGCCAATATTAAGTTTGCTTGCATGGACGCCTATTTGAGGGTGAGTTCGGCAATTGCAAGGCAGGGATAAAGGAGAAAACGATTGAGTTGGGTACAGCTTGACTCCTACATCCTTGCCGCAAATTTTCCTGCCTCAGGCGCTGTGAAATTTCCGCCTACAACACTTTCAGTATTGCTTCGGCCGAACTTTCCACGATGCCACCGGGGGGTTCAATCACGAAGTGGGTAACGACTCCTTTGTCG
>CAIYIP010000135.1 GCA_903926285.1 uncultured Gammaproteobacteria bacterium | reverse complement strand
GGTCAGGGCCATGCGCCCCACTACATCGCCTATTGCATAAATTGAAGGCTCTGAGGTTTGGAAGTTTTGATCAACAACAATACCTCCTGCTTCCGCTAACTCAACATTGACGTTCTCCAAGCCAAAGCCAGACGTGTTCGGTTTGCGTCCAGTTGCATAAAGCACGGCATCGGCTTCCAGATTTGCACCATTATCCAAGGTCACCGTGAGTACATTGTGGTTTTTAGCGACAGCAACAACATGTGTTTTTGCCAATATGGTGAAATGTTTGGCAGCTTCCTTGCAGAAGTGTTGACGGATATCTTCGTCAAATTCTTTCAGCGGCATATTTCCACGGCAGATGAGCGTGGTTCTTGACCCAAGTCCCGCAAAAATGCTCGCGAATTCCACTGCAATGTAACCTGCACCTACAATTACCAGGCGTTCTGGTAGTTGGTCGAGATCAAATATTTCATTTGAGGTTATGACAAATTCCTTGCCTGGGATCTCTGGCACATGAGGCCAGCCACCGGTAGCAACGAGAATATGTTTGGTTTTTATCAATTGCCCATCTACTTCAATGGTGTGGGCATCACGGATAGTCGCTGTGTTTTTATGAAACTGGACTCCACTTTGGGCCAATAGATTTTCATAGATCCCGTTGAGGCGAAGAATTTCCTTTGTTTTATTGCTCCTCAAAGTATGCCAATCAAATTTCGGCGCAGGCAGCTCCCAACCGAAGCCCTCGCTGTCTTCAAAATCTGCTCGATAATGTGCAGCAAATGCGTACAACTTTTTGGGAATACAACCTACGTTAACGCAAGTACCGCCAGCATAAATTTCCTCAGCAATAGCGACTTTTGCACCATATCCAGCAGCCATGCGCGCTGCTCTGACACCTCCTGATCCTGCCCCGATCACAAACAAATCGACTTCAACCATGCTTTTTACTCAGTTTTTGAAGAAATTATTTCTCTAGTTAATTATCTGGACTTATGATTTCGCCGTCTCGTAGATAATATGCCAAAGCAATCCTGACTTTTAGCGGTTAATCCACATCTACACAAGTGGCAATTCATGATCCAAAAGGAATCACTTTCATGCGTAGCATATCTTCCGAATTGATCAGGAATGAAGAAACGCTGGAAACCAAGTCGCCGGCGCGGGTAGAAAAATTTGTCATCCGCCTGCCTAACGGTTTACGTGATCAGATTCGTCTTCTGTCTGAACAAAATCGGCGCAGTATGAATTCTGAAATTCTGGTGGTGCTGGAAAATCATATCCAGCAGCAATTCATGGAACAAATGGCTGCTGCCAATCCCGATAGCAGTTTCAAACCTGGCCTGCGTACCACTGAACAGGAACTAACTCATAGGCTTGAAAGTTTGCCCCCAGAGAAGAAGGAAGCCCTTCTTGAATTGTTGGGCTGATGCTCGAGCAGTGAAGATCATTATTCGGCTGCTGTTGCACCAGAAGGTCGCGAAGCAGCACCATGTCGATAGCTGATTCGGTCCCAAGATGCAAAATCAACTGTCGCCAATCCCGGCACGGTCGGTCTTCAACACGAAATCTCTTGGTGAGCCCATCACCTTTCAGGATATTGATCTACATTACTACCCAGCAATTTGTTCTCACGCTGAAAGTCAGCTACTCAGGGAACATTTTCTCAATATTGTTCCATGTCGGCAGGAGAAACTGACAATTGCCAGGATAGCGTGGCGTGGCATAATGATAATGAAAAAGCGCTCGGACCAGACCCGTTTATTGCATCATTAAGCCTGGCTATAGAGCGCAAATGTGAACTTAAACACCCAGATGGTAATGCGCAAAAAATCAGTCTGGAACTTGCCGATAGTTCATTACTGTTAATGGGGCGAGGTTGGCAGCAGCAGTGGATACACCAGATACCTAAACAAACCTGGATAACTCAGCCGCGGATTGATCTCACATTTCGTTGCATTCACTAGACGACACCATTACTGGTTACAAGTTAAAATAGCTGTTACCACTGATTCAACTTTCCAACGCAGGAAGGTAAACACAGGCGCAATCGTGAAATATAAATTGTTTGTATTTGTCCTTACATTTTTTGGGCATAACACTTTGCATGCAGAATACCTTGTCACAAAAAGCGGCATGGTCAGCTCGCGTTCGGACATTGCTTCCGAAGTTGGCAGTAGCATTCTTGCTCAAGGCGGAAATGCTGTAGATTCTGCCGTAGCAACGGCCTTCTCCCTTGCGGTGGCTTATCCATCTGCCGGTAATCTTGGCGGTGGCGGGTTTATGCTTGTGTCATTGGCTAATGGCGAAGTGTATGCGCAGGACAACAGGGAAAAAGCGCCAGCGGCGGCACATCGTGATATGTTTCTGGACGCGCAGGGTAATGTTGATCGCAATCTTTCTGTTTCAAGTTTGCAGGCTGTAGGAACTCCGGGATCTGTAGCAGGACTGCTCAACGCGCTGGAACGCTTCGGTACCATGACCAGGCAAGAAGTGATGGCACCAGCGATAGAGCTGGCAGAAAAGGGCTTTATTCTTAACGAAGATCTGGCACAGCAATTTTCGGATAATCTGGATAGCTTTCGTATGTATCCTGCTTCCCTCGCCAACTTCTCCAAAAACGGTGAGCCATATCAGGCTGGTGACCTTTGGGTGCAAGCCGATCTTGCACAAACACTCAAGCTCATTTCCGAGCAAGGCCGCGATGGCTTTTACAGGGGCCGTACTGCCGAATTAATCGTGGCAGAAATGCAGCGCAGCAACGGTTTGATCACTTTGGAAGATCTGTCAGCCTACGAACCAGTCTGGCGTGAGCCTGTTCATGGTACTTATCGCGGTTACGACATCTGGTCGATGCCAGCGCCTTCTTCAGGAGGGGTCCTCCTGATCCAGATGCTGAATATGCTCGAGCCTTACAACCTGAACGAGCTCGGCTGGGGAACCACAGCAACTGTTCATCTGTTGATTGAAGCCCAGCGTCGTGCTTATGCGGATCGCGCAGAATTTCTCGGTGATCCCGATTTTGTCGACGTGCCAACCCAAATGTTGACCTCAAAAGAATATGCGCTGACCCGTTTTACCGATTTTGATCCACTCAAATCTTCCGACAGCGCCAATATTGGTGCGGGAAGCTGGCCGGAAGAA
Source organism: uncultured Gammaproteobacteria bacterium (assembly GCA_903926285.1). Taxonomy (GTDB): domain Bacteria; phylum Pseudomonadota; class Gammaproteobacteria; order Pseudomonadales; family Pseudohongiellaceae; genus CAILUG01. The sequence continues at coordinate 262 of CAIYIP010000135.1, read as the reverse complement.
AGTCCCCAAACGACGCATTTTTCTGTAGTTGATAGTGCAGGCAATACGGTTTCCATGACAACCACATTGAATAGAACTTACGGCAATCGCGTGGTTGTGCCGGAAACGGGTATTCTGTTGAATAATGAAATGGATGATTTCTCTAGCAAGCCCAACGTCCCGAATTCATACGGACTTATAGGTCGGGATGCCAACCAGATTGCGCCCAATAAGCGCATGCTCAGTTCAATGGCACCAACCATTGTTACTCAGGATGGCAAGC
>CAIYIP010000134.1 GCA_903926285.1 uncultured Gammaproteobacteria bacterium | reverse complement strand
TCCTGTCTGGATGATGCGCCAGGCAGGCCGTTATCTACCTGAATATCGGGAATTGCGCGCGAAAGCCGGGGACTTCATGAACCTGTGCCAGAACCCTGAGCTTGCGTGTGAAGTTACCCTGCAGCCTCTGCGCCGGTTTGATCTGGACGCAGCTATTCTCTTTTCCGACATCCTGACCGTACCCGATGCCATGGGGCTCGGCCTCTATTTTGAACAAGGTGAAGGCCCGCGATTCCGTAAACCCGTGCGCACCAGTGCAGATGTGGCGGCGCTGCCAGTGATTAAGGCTGATGATGATCTGGGGTATGTGATGAATGCAGTAAAACTGATTCGTCATGAATTAAACGGGCAAGTGCCGTTGATTGGCTTTTCGGGCAGCCCTTGGACTATCGCTACCTACATGGTTGAAGGTAGCGCCAGCAAAGACTTCTCCGTCGTCAAACGCATGATGATGGCGACCCCACAGCTCATGCACGAGCTGCTCGAAAAAGTAACAGCAGCCGTTATTGATTATCTCAATGCGCAGATTCGTGCCGGCGTACAAGCGGTGCAGATATTTGATACCTGGGGTGGCGCGCTCAGCCCGCACGCCTATCAGGAATTCTCGTTACATTACATGCAGAAAATTGTGCAGGGCTTGATCCGCGAGCATGAAGGACGTCGCGTTCCTGTTATTGTGTTCACGAAGAACGGTGGACTGTGGCTCGAAAAAATTGCCAGTTGTGGCAGTGATTGTGTAGGTCTGGACTGGACCATTGATATCCACGATGCGCGTGTCCGTATTGGTGATCGCGTTTCATTGCAGGGCAATATGGACCCAGCAGTGCTTTATGCTTCGCCGGAGCGTATCAGGCAGGAAGTGTTGATGATTCTGCAGCACTACGGCTCAGGCAGTGGCCATGTGTTTAATCTGGGTCACGGTATTCATCAGCATGTTGATACTGCACACGTGACTGCGTTTATTGATGCGGTCCACGAATTGTCAGCGCAGTTTCACCAATAAATTCTGAAGATTGACTATGGCAAGTCCAGCAGAAAGAGACAGTGCTTTCGTGGCTCTGGGTGCAAATCTTTCCGGTATATATGGTGATCCACTAACAACGCTCAAATCTGTACTCGCAGAACTTGCTCTGTTATCGCGCGAAGCCCTGCAAGTATCGCCCTTCTACCAATCTGATCCAAAGGATTGTCCTCCAGGCTCGCCCGGATACGTCAATGCAGTTGTAAGGCTGGTGCCGCTGCCGGGTGAAGATCCATTTTCCCTACTGCACAAACTGCAAAACCTAGAGGCTCAATTTGGCCGGGTTCGTAGCGGCATTCGTAATGAAGCGCGCACTCTGGATCTTGATCTCTTGACGTTTGGGCAAGAGCAGATTGCAATTGAAGTTCTTGTGCTGCCCCATCCGCGTGCGCATGAGCGGCGTTTTGTTCTGGAGCCGTGGTTAGCTCTGGCCGGCGCACAGTGGCCACTGAAAGGCAGCACATTGGGTGAATGGCTTGATCAATGTTTGGACCCGCCGCTGGTCCTGCTTTAGACGACTGCTGAAACCGGGTCCTACAAACTGTTCCGAGTTTGGTTGGTTAAAAAGCAGGCAAAAAAAACCCGACCAAGGCCGGGTTTGCAATTACTACAAGCTTCAACACACATCAGAAGGGAACGTCTTGCATGGAGCCAGTATAAGTATCAGCAACAGGATTGCTGAGAAATGGCTCACATATCCAGGACCTTACAGTTCGATCGTAAGATCAAAGCCCTCGTCATTAAGTTTGAAGTTGCCATCTTTCACTGCATAGAGCCACTTGGATGATTTGGCGAGTCCACCCAATGGATAGAGATGACACTGAGTAATGCCGCAGCTGGGATCTTCAGCCTGGTACCGCGCCAGATCACGGGTAATCTTGTCGGGCATGCGAGTAGTCAGCAGTTTTGCAATGTTGGCAGCCTGTTTTGTAATGATGCGCATAGATGGGCCAATGCCGCACGCTGTAGCGTGGGCAAGCAAGGTCTTGATGGTGGCAAGGCCGGGTATGCCGATGTGAATCGGCAGTTCGTTGCCTTCGGCGCGAATGCGGCGGTCCCACTCAATGATGGGCTCTGCTTCAAAACAGAACTGGGTCGTGATGTACATCTCCATGCCATGTTCTTTCGCATATGCATTTTTCTGCAAGAGGGCTTTGGTGACTTCAGCCGGGGGGATGTCGGGCGAGCCTTCGGGATGGCCAGCAATGCCCAGTTTGTTAATGCCGTATTTCTGGAACAGGTTTGTGCGCAGGATTTCGATTGAGCTGGAAAAATCGCCTACAGGATTGGTAACACCGCCTCCAATCAGCAAAGCTTCGTCGACTTTGGCTTCGGCCTGGAGGATTTTCAGGTTCTCTTCAAAAAACTTCAGATTCGGGATAGAGCGTGCGGCAAAGTGTGGGACTGGCTTCATGCCTTCGTCGGCAAGGCGTTTGACGGTAGCTACGGTGTCGTTGAAATCGGAGCCAGGCAGAAAGGTTACATAAACGCTGGTGCCGGGCTTTATCAAGGCGCGGAAGTCTTCAATTTTTTTGGCGCCACCAGGGGTGACTTCAAGCGAACAGTTATCAAGAAATTTTATGATGTTGTTATTTTCGGTAGACACTACGGATACCTTTGTTGAGGGGAAATACAGGTAACCATTCTACCGAACAGACTGGTCTCGGGTAAACTCAAGTCTTGTTATCGGGTGTTATTGAGTTGAAACGGTTTGCGTAAAAGCAACAATCGCTGCGGTAAGCTGGCTTAATTCCGCGGCACCAATAATGTAAGGAGGCATCAGATACACCAATTTACCAAAGGGCCTGATCCAGACTCCGCGCTGCACAAAAAACCGTTGTACGTCTGCCATGTTGACCGGCTTATGCATCTCAACCACGCCAATTGCGCCTAACACTCTCACATCGGCGACTTCATGACAGGCAAGGCACGGACCCAGTTCCCGCGCTAACTGCGCTGCAATAGCCGCAATGTGCTGCTGCCACGGTGAAGCACATAGTAATTTTATGCTCGCCACGGCGGCTGCGCAGGCGAGGGGATTGGCCATGAACGTCGGGCCATGCATAAACACGCCGCCATTGGCTGAAATCGCGGAACTCACGGCAGAAGTGCAGAGCGTTGCCGCCAAAGTCATATAACCACCGGTAAGCGCTTTGCCAACGCAGAGAATGTCGGGCGTGATGCCTGCATGTTCACACGCAAACATCAGGCCGCTACGGCCAAAACCAGTCGCAATTTCATCGGCAATGAGCAGGACTTCAAATTCATCACACAGTTGCCTGACTTGTTGCAAATAATCTGCAGAATAAAAATACATGCGGCCTGCACCTTGCACGATTGGCTCCAGTATCACCGCAGCAATTTCATGCCTGTGTGTGACCAGCATGTTGCGCATGGTATCGAGTTCTTCTGCAGGACAGGGTCGCCCAAAGGGAATCTGTGGTTCAGGCACAAAATACTGCGGGAGCAAGACGTTGTTGAACAGGTGATGCATTCCAGTCACAGGATCGCACACCGACATCGCTGCAAACGTATCGCCGTGATAACCCTTGCTGATTGTAAGCAAGCGTGACTTGCTGCTCTGGCCTTTACTGATCCAGTATTGCAGCGCCATCTTGATCGCGACTTCTACACTCACAGATCCTGAGTCGCAGAAAAAAACCTTGTCGAGGCCGGCGGGCGTGAGTTCGACTAGTAACTTGCCGAGTTCCACCGCCGGCTCGTGTGTAATACCTCCGAACATGACATGTGCCACGCGCCCCAGTTGTTCTTTGATTGCCGCATCCAGTACCGGATGGCGATAGCCATGAATGGCGCTCCACCAGGACGACATGCCATCCACCAGCTTCGTACCATTCTCCAGATGCAGATGTACACCTGCCGCTCCAACAACTGGATAAACCGGTAAAGGTTCCTGCAGTGAGGTGTAAGGATGCCAGAGGTGCTTTCTGTCGAAATCGAGATCAATCATGGAGGATGAATACGCTACTTTAACATTTCAGTAAATCGGAATGATGATAGCCATTTAACCTGCCACGGTAATACATAAATTCATCGAGACTTGAGCAAACGGGTTGAGCTCCCGGCCGCTGTCTTGCTAAAACTAGGCCCTTGCCAGGCACCACACATGGATTGCCAGTTCTGATTCCACGTTATTCCTGATCAAACACGCTAATTCCCTTACCGTGCTCATGGTTGTCACGACATCATCAATCAACGCGATTGAGGCAAGATCCTGCAATTGAACTCTTGAGGCCAGAGCAAACGCCCGGCGCAGGTTGTGCTTGCGTTCGCGCGCACTCAAGCCTTGCTGTGCGGACGTGTTTATTACTCGTTGCAGCACATCATGGGCCACTGGAATCTGCAACGCGCTTCCCAACTGTTGGGCCATCAGCAAAGCCTGGTTATAGCCGCGTTCTCGTAGTCGCGCAGGATGCAGTGGTATGGGCAATAGTAATTGTGGCAGGGCCGTTGGCTCATAACTGCTGCGGATGTCTTCCAGAAGCAGGTCGGTCAGTACGCGACCATGTTGTAATTTACCCTGGTATTTAAACTGGCCAATTAAACCTGCAACAGGTGCCTGATAGGCGAAACCTGCGGTCGTTCGATGAACAAGCCGCAGAGGCCCCTGGCACTTTCCACATAAGGTACCGGTGTAGTCGCCGGGAGGGAGCGGCAGGGCGCAACCAGTGCAGGGACTTTCAAGCCCGACAAGTGACCTTCGGCAAGCTGCACATAGGTCAACATTTGTTCCCGTCGGCTGCTGGCACACGACACAAACGCCAGGCATTAGCCAAAACTGCGCATTTTTTGCCCAAATGGAAACTTTATTGATCAAGCTGGTTGACATATTTGGGTGCCCCACTAACATTGCTCCGGTGGGCAAACTGCTCTTCCAGGCATAGATAACGCGACAGTAATAGCCGGAAACTAGCCTATCGAAGCGCCCGAAATCAGAGAGTTTGGTAAGCCTGAAGGTTGTTAACCAGACCGCTTTGAGTCTAGTTCAAACCGGCAGGTCCGACAGGCTAATATTTAAAAGAACAAAGGAAACCCTATGTCTGCTCCCTTGCGCCATGACTGGCAGAACCACGAAATCGAAGCCCTGTTTGCACTGCCTTTTAATGACCTGCTGTTTCAGGCCCAAAGCCTGCATCGCCAGTATTTCGACCCCAATGCCGTACAGGTCAGCACGCTCCTCTCCATCAAGACGGGCGCCTGTCCTGAAGACTGCAAATACTGTTCGCAGAGCGGTCACTACAATACCGAACTGAAAAAAGAGAAATTACTGGAAGTCGAGAAAGTGCTCCAGGAAGCGCAGCGCGCAAAAGACAGCGGCGCTTCGCGTTTTTGCATGGGTGCTGCGTGGAAACATCCCTCGCAAAAAGATTTTCCTGCCGTACTCGCGATGGTCAAGGGTGTGCGTGCGCTCGGACTTGAAACCTGCATGACACTTGGCCAGTTAAGCAGGGAGCAAACTGAAGCTCTGGCAGCTGCCGGCCTTGATTACTACAATCACAATATCGATACCTCGCGTGAGTACTACGCGAAGATCATTACCACGCGCAATTTTGATGAACGTCTTGATACTCTCGATCACGTGCGCACTGCAGGCATCAAGGTCTGCAGTGGCGGCATTGTCGGCATGGGCGAAAGCCAGAATGACCGGGTGGGATTTTTGCGTGAGCTGGCGAACCTGCCGCAGCATCCGGAAAGTGTACCGATTAACCACCTCGTCAAAATCAAGGGCACGCCTTTGCAGGATGTTGCCGACCTCGATCCTTTCGACTTTGTGCGCATCGTTGCCGTTGCGCGCATCCTCATGCCGAAGTCCCATGTGCGCCTGTCGGCCGGCCGCGAACAGATGAATGACCAGATGCAGGCCCTCTGTTTCTTCGCGGGTGCCAATTCGATTTTTTATGGCGACAAGCTGCTCACCACCTCGAACCCGCTCGCGAATGATGACATGGCTTTGTTCAAACGCCTCGGCATTCACCCGGAAAGCAGGACCGTGCACGAAGAAGATTTCCGCCGCCAGATTTCAAGCCACGATGTTGCAGCCTACTACGACGCTACTGCCGCGCATTGATGCAGAGGCTCAGGTGAACAACTTCACGACAGGACTCGCGTTGCGTTTGCAACAGCGCCAGGACGAGCATCTGTACCGTATACGTCGGGTACTAACTTCACCGCAGGCACCAGAAGTTGTTTGAGG
>CAIYIP010000133.1 GCA_903926285.1 uncultured Gammaproteobacteria bacterium | reverse complement strand
CTTTTGGTTTGCTTGTTGATAAATGGCGCTGGGGAGTCTTCGATGGTTCGATTCCGCCCGCGCGTTACAACCAGGCCTGGACTGATCTGCGCTTGCAGTATCAAGGCATAGTGCCGCCCGTGGCGCGCAGCGAAGCCAACTTTGATCCGGGTGCCAAATATCATATTCCAGGCAATACGCCTTATGCGCGTTATTTCCTGTCGTTTATTTTGCAGTTCCAGTTTTACCAGGCCGCTTGCGAGATGGCTGGATGGGAAGGTCCACTGCATCGTTGCTCGTTCTACGACAACAAGGAAGTCGGTGAACGTTTGAATGCAATGTTGGCGATGGGCGCATCGAAACCGTGGCCCGAAGCACTGGAAGCATTTACCGGCAGTCGGGAGATTTCAGGCGAAGCCATTAATGAATATTTCGCGCCCTTATTGGCGTGGTTGAAGGAACAGAACCAGAATGCGGTGCGCGGTTGGTAAGGTGTGGGAATAGGATGGAGCTATCAACCGGTAATGCACAATGCGAGGGCAGGCACCATGGCAAGCAAACTTACTCTCGCACGACGTATGACGCAGGCTTTACTCCGAATAAATGCCGAAATACATGCCGGGACATCCACTTCTCGACACACTTTTCGACACACTTTTCGACATAAAGCTTCCTGAATTCCGACTTGATCACTGCAACAAGTCTATAATCCCCAATCGTCCTCTCGATACTTCAGCATCATGCGCATTATTCTCGCCCCTATGGAAGGGCTCGCCGACGTTCATCTGCGCCGCCTGATCACTGCGCAGGGCGGCTTCGACTGGGTCGTCTCCGAATTCCTGCGCGTGGTTGATCGTCCCTATCCTGACAGGGTGTTCCATAATATCTGTCCTGAACTGCGGCAGGGCGGTCGCACCGAATCAGGTACTCCGGTTCGCGTGCAGTTGCTCGGCAATCATCTCGAGTCCATGGCAAGTAATGCCAAGCGCGCCGTTGCACTCGGCTCTCACGGCATTGACATCAATTTTGGCTGTCCCAGTAGAACGGTGAATCGCAGCATGGGAGGTGCTGTGTTGCTAAAGGAACCTGACACGTTGTATCGGGTTGTGAGCGCAGTACGCGCCGCATTGCCAAAGCCTGTTGTGGTGTCAGCCAAGATGCGCCTGGGTTATGACGATACTGCTCTCATGCTGGATAACGCGGCGGCTATCGAAGCAGCTGGTGCAGACGAGCTTACGGTGCATGCGCGTACCAGATTGCAAAGATATACCCCGCCTGCGCATTGGCATGAGTTAGGCAGAATCAGGGCGCATATCAAAATTCCGCTGATCGCCAACGGTGATATCTGTTCAGTTGATGACTATCACCGCTGTGTGGAGGTAGCCGGGACTGTGGATGTCATGTTGGGGCGAGGAGCGGTGAAGCTGCCAACGCTTGCCAACCAGATACGCGCCAATCAGTCGACAGTCACGCAATGGTCCACCATCAGTCCCTTGCTCCACAGTTTCTGGCAGGAGCTTAGTCTGACGATTCCGCCCCGAGACTGTGTCGGACGCGTCAAGCAATGGGTGAATTATTTACGCCAGAGTCACCCCGAAGCCGAAGCACTTTGGTGCATCATCAGGGAAGAAAGAAGTTCGCAGATTATGAACGCGCTGCTTGGCGCGACTGATCAATAAAGGGTGGCAAAAACGGGACAGATTTATTTGTCGCAACTCGAATATCTGCACAAAATAAATCTGGCCCCCACACTGGAATTCCCGGCAAAGTGGCCATCGAGCAGTGCAACATCCTCGAAGCCACCGGCGTAAGCCCCGCCAGTGTTGGCATCGGCTACGACAAGATCCTGCCCAAGCGGTAATGCCGGCGCAACAGGTTCAATAGCGAAAGGTTCTAGTATATTTGAGGGCAATTTGTGCGGTTTCTGCGCTCAAATGCGAAAACACGCCCACTGAATCAAAGTTGTAATTGATGACAACGAAGAGATCTTCGCCGGCCTTGGGATTCCAGCGCAAACGACTGTTGACACCAACGGTACTGGAAGCGTTGTCATACTGGACCAGATTGACCCATGACCATTTGGAATTAAACGCATAATTGATATTCCCGGAGATCAGCTTGACCTTGAAATCACCGGTAGGCAACTGGATGTCCTGATAGTCGTAGCTGACATTGACAAACAAATGTTCGTCAGGCCGCCAGCCCAGGCCGAAATTAACCCGCTGGCGATCACCGTTATAAAACTCGCCGGAAGCGATCTGCATGCCGGGGGACAGCGTGCGCTGATCCGCCAGATTGAACTGAACATTGGCGTCAACATAACTGTATTTACCAGCCGGAATGATAATGCCCGGACGGATCAT
>CAIYIP010000132.1 GCA_903926285.1 uncultured Gammaproteobacteria bacterium | reverse complement strand
CGCAAACGACTGGGTGGGTGCGGCGGGTATTACTACAGCCTCGATCTGCTCAAGCGCAGGTGTTTCAGGGAGGGGCTGCTCAGCGGCCATCAGTCCCTGCGAGCAGAAAGCAACTGCAAGCAGGAGGCGTTTCTGGGCAGCGCGGATATTCATTACATGAGTACTATTGAACATTTTGCTGGTTAGCATCGTGCTTCCTGCATTCGCGCTTCCTGTCGTTACATGGCAAATCTTCGCGCTATCTACCATTCGAACTTGTAGCCTACTGCATACAGTGAATGAATCAGTTCTATGTCTGGCATCTGGGCATTGATCTTCTTGCGCAGCTTCTTGATGTGACTGTCGATGGTGCGGTCACTGACCACGCGGCCGTCGGAATAAATTTTATCGACGAGCACGCTGCGCGAAAAAATGCGGCCTGGTTGATCAGACAACACTTTGAGCAGTTGGAACTCCACAGCCGTCAGGTGCAGGTCGATGCCGTTGATTGTGGCTTTATAGGTGTCTATGTCGAGATTCAGGCCACGCGAAGCCGGATTTTCGCTGGTGTCGCTGCGCCGCAGTACAGCACGTACACGCGCCACAACTTCGCGCGGGCTGAAGGGTTTGCATATGTAGTCATCAGCACCGAGTTCAAGACCGAGCAGGCGATCAATTTCATCAACCTTTGCTGTGATCATGATGACCGGCAGTTGCGAATGCTTGCGGATATCCTTGCAGATTTCGACGCCACTCTTGCCCGGCAGCATGAGGTCGAGCAGAACGAGATTGGTCTGGTGGTTGCCGAGCCAGGCTTCAACCTGCGCCCCATCATGGATGAGGTCAACTTCAAAGCCGGTTTGTATAAGATAATCCTGCAGCAGAGTTGCCAGTTTTACTTCATCTTCAACAATCAGAATATGCTGTGCCATGATGCCTCTTTTTTTCGTGTTGTTAAGCGCGCCCGTTATCGACTGGTCTGGTAGTAAGCGGTACCGCAAGGATTACTGACAGTCTACTGACAACAGCTGGTTCCAGCAAATTCAGTTTGCCGAAAATAATCAGTCGTGAGTCCTGATTAAAGGAAGCTTGTTCGGTCTGCGCGGGAAAATGATCGTGAGCTTAAGCCCGCCAAGCGGAGAGGGGCTGGCAGTAATCGTCCCCTCATGAGCATGCACTATGTTCTGGCAGATCGTCAGGCCCAATCCTGAGCCGCCCTTGGCGCGATTACGCGATGCTTCCACGCGATACAAGCGATCGAACAAATGTTGCAGGTCGGCTTCCTTTACGCCCGGTGCCGTGTCGAACCATTCAATGCGCACATAATCGGCATTTTCCTTAACCACAATCTGCAGCTCGCCACCCGCATCGGTATAACGGCAGGTGTTCTGCAGCAGGTTATCGAATAACTGCATCAGGCGGTCTTCGTCGCCCAGCATAAAAATTGCCTTATCCGGATGGGAGCTTTCGATGGTCAGGTTCATGCTGATATTGAATTTCGCAGCCAGGGGTTGGTGCATGTCTATGCTTTGTTCGATCACTTCAGAGAGATTGATTTGCTCTTTCTCGTAGACCAGCGCACCGAGGTCGGACATGGACAATTCATGCAGGTCGTTGACCAGCGTGTTCAGATGAGTCACTTCGTTATGCAGTGAATCCAGCGTGCCGGTGTTCAGGGGGCGAATGCCATCCTGTACGGCTTCGAGTTCTCCCTGCAATATTGCCAAGGGTGTCCGCAGTTCATGGGAAATATCGGCAATCCACTGCTGGCGCGCACTGCGGTTTTGCTCAAGCGTAAGGGCGAGTGTGTTGAAATCAACTGCAAGCTGGCCAAGTTCATCGTTGCCGCGCACCTTGATACGCGAGGTGTAATCGCCGCTGGTCAATGCCCGCGTACCGGCAACCACTTCGCGAACGGGACGGGTAAGAAAGGTAGCAGCGGGAAACGCGATCAATGCCGATAAAAACACCAGTACTATGGCCAGCGCCAGGAAAGTATTCTTTTGCTGTTCGGCAAACAGCACGTCGGCCTGTTCCGATAATTGTTGACGACTCGTGACGGCCAGATAGCCCACCGCCTGGCCAGCAACCATAATCGGATTGAGGTTGGCCGCAGTAGAAAATGCTTCAGGATTGCCAAAGATGATGGACTGGTCTGCATCGAGCAAATGCAGGTAAGGTCGGGCCGGGCTGTATTCCGATGTGTAGTACCAGTCGTTTTGGGAAAATCCCGACTTCGGTCGCAACTGGCGCGAAGCATATTCGATGGGCTCGCTGGAGCTCTCAATACTCTGGCGCAGCAGTCCTATCCAGCGGCTGGAGTCGCTACGCAACGGATCCCACGAACCATTTTCCTTATAGTATTTCTCAAGGCCATCCACAAGCGCAGGCACCTGGCGTTCCTCGATCCTGCTGACGTAATCCAGAAAGCCCTGGTTGAAGTTGTAATAACCGGCACTATACATAGCCAGATACATTAAAAAGTGTGCCGACAAAATCGCCAGAAAAAGCTTGTATTTGATGTTCAGGCGCATGGAAAAGTTACTGGTTGGGTTGGGGAGTTGGGGCTAATATACCGCAATTAACCAAGTCTACGCCCGAGCCATCGGGATTCCTCAATATTTTCACATTACCCTCCGGTTTGGGCTAAAAACCAGCAAATGAAGCGTAATAACCACGATCGAAACGCGGTTCTGCAAGCCTTTCATCCAGCTACCCGCAGCTGGTTTGAGGCCGCACTGGGCGCGCCAACAGTCCCCCAGGAGGCCGCTTGGCCTGCGATTATGGCTGGTCGGCACACGCTCATCGCAGCCCCTACCGGCAGTGGTAAAACGCTGGCGGCTTTTTATGTGGCTATTAATACTCTTGTCGAACAAGGCCTGCGGGCAGGGCATCTCGAAGCAGCCACAACCGTTCTCTATGTCTCGCCGCTGAAAGCCCTCGGCAACGACATTCAACGCAATCTTGAAGTCCCGCTGCTTGGCATTGCCGAACAACTACATCTGCATGGCCTGCCACCCGTGGATATCAATGTTGCTGTGCGCACCGGTGATACGCCGCAGAACGAACGCCAGAAGATGCTGAAGAAGCCGCCCAACATTCTGGTCACTACGCCGGAATCGTTCTATCTGTTGTTAACGAGCAAGGGTGGCCGCAAGCTGCTCAGCACCGTACGCACCCTCATCATCGACGAAATCCACGCCATGCTCGGGAGTAAACGCGGCTCGCATTTGTCGCTCTCGATCGAGCGCCTGCAGAATCTCGTCACACATCCTCTGCAGCGCATCGGTTTGTCCGCCACGCAAAAACCGGTGAGCTGGGTGGCGCAGTTTTTGGTTGGCATGCCCAATATCAAGG
>CAIYIP010000131.1 GCA_903926285.1 uncultured Gammaproteobacteria bacterium | reverse complement strand
GCGGAACCGTGCAGAGCAGACCGTTGGCGACATGGATGTCGCCATCCGAGCCCTCCATGGATGGATTCACGGGCGTGGCTGGTTTGCACCGTTCCGCTCCTGACGAGGAATACCCGCAATTCTTATCGAGAAAGCCTTAAGGAAGTGACATTGGGGTCAGAGAGAATGCTGGATGGCGAACTTTTTGATTTTTTCGACAAGCGTCGTGCGCTGTAGCGACAAGGCCTTGGCGGCCTTGGCCACGACCCCATTGGCATTGGACAAGGCGGTTTCAATGATTTTTTTCTCAAGTTCGTTGAGGTACTGCTTGAGATCGATTTCGGCCGATAAATCGACAAACATCGTATCAACAGTTGGAGTCGGAGTTTCGATGCCAGCCGCTGCAGCTACGTTGTCATTAAGCGGAATCTGGTAGCGCACTGGCAATTTATGATGAGTGATGGTTTCGCCGGGATACAGAATAGCGAGCCTTTCCACGAGATTTTCGAGTTCCCGTACATTGCCTGGCAGCGGATGCCTACATAGAGCCTTGATGGCACTGTCGTCAAAAATAGCAGGGCTGCGATGTTCGAGTTCCATGCGCACCGCAAATTCGTTGATCAGGTAAGGAATATCTTCAGGACGGTCGCGCAAGGGCGGCAGGTCAATGGGGAAAACGTTGAGGCGGTAGAACAGATCCATCCTGAACTTGCCTTCGCCGATTTTTTTCTCGAGATCCTGGTGCGTTGCCGCGATCAGCCGCACATTGCTTTGAATAGTTTTGGTGCCGCCGACGCGTTCGTAACAGCGTTCCTGCAACACGCGCAGCAGTTTTACCTGCATTGGCAGCGGCATGTCGCCGATTTCATCGAGAAACAGTGTGCCACCTTCGGCCAGCTCAAAGCGGCCCTTGCGCGTACTGATCGCGCCGGTAAAGGCGCCTTTTTCGTGACCGAATAATTCTGATTCGAGTAGTTCAGCCGGAATTGCGCCGCAGTTGACTGCAATAAATGGGCGATCGGTACGTAACGACAAATAATGCACACTGCGCGCCACTACTTCCTTGCCTGTGCCGGACTCACCGAGCAGCAGCACGTTGGCATCGGTCAGGGCGACATGGCGAATAAGGGCCTGGATTTCGCGCAACTGGACGCTGTTGCCTGTCAACGAAACCGAGGGTTCGTTCGAACGGCGCGAGCTTGGGCCCTGTTTTTCAGCATTGCGAATAATGCCGAGCAGGGTCCGGTACTGAACCGGGTAGGAGATGTAGCCGCTTACACCTTTGGGAATAGCAGTTTTTTCCTTGCCGTCGAGATCGAGAATAAATACCGGCAAGGCGGGTCTGAGTTTATTGATAAGCGCAACAAATTCGGCACACAGTACCGCATCTGCAACTCCAATGAGGGCAATTACGAGATCGCGGCCATCGCCGAGCACTGCTGATGTATCTATAAGGGAATCGGTTACATCGACAGTAAAGTCGATAAACTCGAAAACCGTGGTGATCTTTTCCTTGACCTTGTATTCATTGCTTACCAGTAACGCAGTGCCAGCCATAGTGTGTTTCTTTTTTTAATTGAAACTTTTGTTGCCAACTTTTTTTATAAATCTGCCATTACATTTTATTGCGCGCAGTTTAAAACCCCAGGCTTGATAATAAACTGTCAACATCCTCTTGATCCATGTGTTCGGGACTAGCGTCCAGCTCGAGATTGTCGAGACTGTTGCTGAGTTCTTCGCTATCGGCTTGGTTCAACAGTTCAGGATTGCTCGAAAACTGGCTCAATTGGCGCAATACACTCGCATGTTTGGTAAGCGTCATCAGTGACGACTCAACACCGCCGATCAGGCTGATTGCTTTGGCAATCGACTGGCTCGCCAGATCCTGAAAGTCCTGCGCGAGCACAATTTCAGTAATATTCAAGTTGATTGCTTTCAATATCGCCTTGTTGGCCTGGGTCAGCTCGTTGTATTGCATAAACAGTTGCGGCGCGGATTCGCCCTGGATGGCATTCTGCAGGTCTGCCACGAGTTTATCCTGCTGCTGGATATTACTGGTGATTTTTACGAGAGCACTCTGCGACTGCTCAGTCATGTCCAACGTTTTGCGCGCGGCGTTATCAGTAACGTCAATGACGTATTCGAGGCCGGCACGGGTTTTGTTCTTGCTTGATTCGTTGTTGTTGGCAGCAGAAACCTGCAGATCGGAGATTGCATTGTGCAGACCGCGGGTAATCTTGCCGATGGTCCTGAACAGGTTCTGGTCATTAATCTGGTTGAGTTCGTTGATGTGGCGCAGGGCATTTTCGATATTGTTGTTATGCAGGCTGATGCGCAATTGGTCAGCCTTTTCCTTGAAACCACCGAGATCCGCAGTGTTCAGGAAGTTTATGTAAATGTCGGGCACGGCTTTCACAGCTAGGTCCTCACAAGTCTGAAGGTTCACGGAAATATTCTCGCTATTTTTGCCTTGAGAATTTCTGCGTTGAAAGGTTTGATGACATAGTCGTTGACACCAGCTTGCGCAGCTTCGATGATTTTTTCTTTTTTTGATTCAGCCGTTACCAGCAGCACAGGGGTTTTTCCGATTCTTTTGTCGGCACGAATCGCTTTGAGTAGGGCTAGACCATCCATATTGGGCATATTCCAGTCACTTATTACAAAATCATAAGAGCCAGCCATCAGCTTAGGCAGAGCAGTATCGCCGTCATCTGCCATATCCACATTGTGGTATCCAAGGTCATTCAATATCTGCTTCTCAATTCTGCGCATACTCTCGTGATCATCCACTACCAGTATTTTTATAGATACATCCGCCGGCATTTCTATCTCTCCTGAAGCTTTAAGTGTTTCCGTTTTCTGGAACGTGCATTCGATTTTTGAGCCAGCTTTGGATGCATGGAGTGTTGTTTAGCAATAAACAGGCCAGCT
>CAIYIP010000130.1 GCA_903926285.1 uncultured Gammaproteobacteria bacterium | reverse complement strand
GGTTACGAAGTTGAGGTCCCGGCCAGCACGCTCGTTTTGCTTCCTGAACCCGGTAATAACATTGTCCTCTATATCCATTTCGTGGTCAGGGAAGATGCCCAGCATCTATACGGATTTATCGATCTGAGGGAAAGGAGCCTGTTCCGGCTTCTGATCAAGGTTAATGGCGTAGGACCGAAACTGGCACTTGGAGTGCTGTCACACATGGAAAGTGGGAAATTTGTCAGCAGCGTCATGAATGATGATGTGAACGCGCTGGTTAAGCTTCCGGGCGTTGGCCGCAAAACAGCAGAGCGCCTTATCATTGAAATGCGCGACCGCCTCAAGTTGTGGGAACTGGAATACGGCAAACCTGCCCAGATGTCAGCAACGCCTCTCGTGGCCCGGACCGATAGTTTGCAGGAAGCCGAGTCCGCCTTGATTTCGCTAGGCTATAAACCTCTGGAAGCAAGCCGGGCAATAGTACATGCAGCAAACAGCCTTGAAACGGGTAGCCAGCCACAAAGTACAGAACAGCTTATAAGACTCGCCTTGAGAAATCTGGCAAGAGCCTCAGCCGGCTAATGGAAACTCCTCGGTAACATGCGCGAAGAAGAACGCTTTATCACAGCAGTACCCAACGGTAATGAAGAGATCCACGACCGCGCGATTCGACCAGCCAAACTTGTCGACTATATCGGCCAGGATGTCGTCAAAAACCAGATGGAAATTTTTATCAGCGCTGCCCGCAAGCGCGGCGAAGCGTTGGATCACACTCTGATTTTTGGGCCTCCGGGTCTTGGCAAAACCACGCTTTCAAACATTATCGCCAATGAAATGGGCGTATCGCTTAGGGCGACTTCAGGACCGGTACTTGAGAAAGCAGGGGACCTCGCTGCAATGCTCACCAATCTGGAAGCAGGTGATGTGCTGTTTATTGATGAGATACATCGCTTGAGTCCGGCGATAGAAGAGATTCTCTATCCGGCTATGGAAGACTACCAACTTGACATCATGATTGGCGAAGGACCTGCTGCACGGTCGCTGAAACTGGATCTCCCACCGTTTACTCTTGTGGGAGCAACAACCCGGGCAGGCTTGCTGACTTCTCCACTCCGTGATCGTTTTGGGATTGTGCAACGGCTGGAGTTTTATACGGTCGAACAGTTGACCCGCATAGTTGTTCGTTCAGCCAAAATTCTTCGCACTAGCTGCGACGAGGCAGGCGCCGTTGAAATCGCGCGCAGGTCACGTGGAACCCCCCGCATTGCCAATCGTCTGCTGCGCAGGGTGCGTGATTTTTGTGAAGTAAAAGGCCAGGGACTTATAAACGAAGAGATTGCATGTGCGGCGCTCGATATGCTGAGCGTCGACAAAAACGGATTTGATCATCTGGACCGCCGTCTGTTGATGACCATCATAGAAAAATTCGATGGTGGCCCGGTTGGTGCTGATAGTATTGCTGCGGCGCTGAGTGAGGAACGTGGGACAATCGAAGATGTTCTGGAGCCTTATCTTATTCAGCAGGGCTTTATTCAGCGCACGCCCAGAGGCAGAATAGTCACACAGTATGCCTATCGCCATTTCGGATTAAAAATGGCCGTTAAAGACAAGGATTTGTTTGAGAATTAATAGAATTCAGTTGAGCAATTGAGGAATAAATGAACGAATCGATGAATGTTTGGAATCTTATAATAAATGCCAGTTGGGAAGTGCAGCTGGTTATGTTCTGTCTGTTGTCATTATCAGTTTCGTCATGGGTCATTATTGTCCAGAAATGGATCATTATCAGTGATGCCGATAACGAACTTGCCAATTTTGAAAAACGTTTCTGGTCGGGCATGGATTTGAGTCAATTGTTTCGTGATGGCTCAACGAAGCAGAAGGGCAATACGGCGGTGATTGGTATGGAAAACCTGTTT
>CAIYIP010000129.1 GCA_903926285.1 uncultured Gammaproteobacteria bacterium | reverse complement strand
TGATTGAAGTAGGCGCGCAGGTGTCGGGCCAACTGCAAAAGATACACGTTGAAGTTGGCGACGTTGTCGAAGCAGGGCAGTTGCTCGCAGAAATCGATGCCCGTGTGCAGACCAGCCGGGTGGAAGCCAGTCGTGCAAGCATCGCCGCGCAGGAAGCACAGCTCGATGCCCGCCGCGCAGCACTCGAACTCGCCAAGGCAAACAGCGCGCGTCAGGAACGACTTATGACAAGCGACGCAACGAGTCAGCTTGAATATGACAATGCCGTGAACAACCTCGCTGCTGCTGAAGCCAGCCTGATCCAGTTACAGCGCCAGATCGAACAGAGCCGTGCCACGCTGTTGAGTGATGAAACCCAGCTCGAATTCAGCAAGATCTACGCACCGGCTTCGGGCACCGTCGTTGGCATCGACATGATCGAAGGTCGCACCCTTAACGCCACGCAACAGGCCCCGACACTGATGCGTATCGCCGATCTGCGTACCATGACAGTGGAAGCTGATATTTCCGAAGCCGACATTGCCAACGTCATCAACGGCATGGATGTTTACTTCACCACGCTAGGCGGCGGCAACAGGCGCTGGTATGGCAAGCTGCGACAGATCCTGCCGACACCCGAAGTGCTCAACAACGTCGTGCTCTATACCGGCCTGTTCGATATTGATAATGCCGACGGTGCACTGTTGTCCGAAATGACTGCGCAGGTTTATTTCATTACGTCTGCTGCACAGAATGTGCTTACCGTCCCGATGGGTGCCTTGACCTTCAGTGTTCCAGCAGGACCCCCAGCAGCTGCAAGAGTTGGACCTCCAGGAGCGGCCAGAATTGGACCTCCAGCTGCAACAGGCAGTGCACCATTGCCTGCTGCTGGCCAGGCAAGAATCAATCGCGCCGGCCCGGGCCGTCCGGGTGTTGCTGCCGGTCCGCGCAATGCCACTGTCAAGGTGGTGGCAGAAGATGGTACACAACGTGAGCAGGCGGTGACTGTTGGTGTTACGAGTCGCGTTTCCGCCGAAATTCTCGGTGGTTTGAAGGAAGGCGACAAGGTTATTGCCGGCATCATCCAGCGCCAAGTTGCAGCGCCCGTAGTGGAGCAAGGTGGCCAGGGTAATTTCCGACTGAGAGGCTTCTGATGAGCGCAAGCCTCACAGCCGGTAGTGGTGCAATGCCAGATCATGCTGAACGCTCGGCAAGTGCCGAGCTCGCGATTCCGCTGATCGAACTACGCGATATCCGCCGCACGTTTGTCACGGGTGGTGGTGTTGAAGTTAACGCGTTGCGTGGCATCAACCTCAAAATATACTCAGGCGAATTTATCGCCATCATGGGCCAGTCCGGTTCAGGCAAATCGACGCTCATGAATCTGCTGGGCTGTCTTGATCGCCCGACCTCGGGTGTCTATTTATTTGCCGGTCGCGACATCAGGAGTTTTGACGTGGATGGTCTGGCGTGGCTGCGCCGCGAAGCATTTGGCTTTGTGTTTCAGAGCTACAACCTGCTCGCGAGTGCAACTGCAGAGGAGAATGTTGAAGTGCCGGCAATTTATGCGGGCCTTTCCAGGGAAGAACGCGAGATACGCTCGCAGGCGCTGTTGACTTCACTTGGCCTTGGCGAACGCCTGGACCATCGGCCGAGCCAGTTGTCAGGTGGTCAGCAGCAGCGAGTGTCGATCGCACGAGCACTGATGAATGGCGGCAAGGTCATTCTTGCCGACGAACCCACCGGCGCCCTCGATTCACAAAGTGGCGTGGAAGTGATGGCGCTGCTCGAGAATCTCGCACGTGAAGGTCACACCGTTATCCTGATTACCCATGATCCAAAAGTAGCTGCTCATGCCGACCGCGTGGTGGAATTCCGTGACGGCATTGTTATTGGTGACAGCGGTCCTGCCGAAGGCGCAGTGGATCCCAAACAGAATGCCAAGCTACGTGACCTGTTTTTAAGCCGCAAAGTCGCAACACCCTTTGCAGGTCTCGGCGAAGCCATACGCATGGCGCTGCGTTCGTTGCATGCGAATATTTTTCGCACCATTCTCACTCTGCTCGGTATCGTGATTGGTGTGGCATCCGTAGTCGCGATGCTCGCGATAGGCGAAGGCGCGCGGCAGGACATTGTGGAACGAATCAGTTCCATAGGCACCAACATGCTCAACCTGCAGCCCTCGCGTGGTGAAGGCCAGCGCCGCAATTTACCTTCAACGCTTACCTACGAAGATGCCGATGCCATTCTTGATAACGTGCCCAATCTGCTTGGCGCCTTGCCAGAGCAGCAGGGCAATTACACGATTCGGTACCAGCGTCAGGATCATGCCGCGCAGGTAACCGCAACTTCCGCGGCCTTGCCGGAAATTCGTAACTGGCCATTGGCGCAGGGTGTATTTTTCACGCGCGAAGACAGCGATAACTACACCGCAGTGGCTGTGCTGGGTGCTACGGTTGCCGACGCATTGTTTCCGAATGGTGACGATCCACTTGGCGAATACGTGCTGATCAGCAACATTCCTTTCCAGATTATTGGTGTGCTTACACGCAAGGGTGGTAGCTCGGGTTTTGGTGGCAGTGATCAGGATGACGCGGTGTTTGTTCCGTTCAAGACCGGCGCACTGCGACTCATGGGGCAGAAGTTTGCACGCTCGATTGCGGTTGCTGTTGATGACGTGGAAAAAATAGATCAGACCGAAACCGACCTCGTTGAATACATGACTGCACGCCACGGTGCCGAAGACTTCCGCATTTTCAATAGCGCCGAGTTGCTCGACACCGTGAGCGCTTCGCAGGATACATTCACAATGCTGCTGGGTTCCGTTGCTGCCATCTCGCTGCTCGTAGGTGGCATCGGCGTGATGAATATCATGCTGGTCTCCGTTACGGAACGTACGCGTGAAATCGGTATTCGCATGGCAACAGGCGCGCGGCAGCAGGATATTCTTTCGCAGTTTCTGGCCGAGGCCATTGTGGTTTCCGGCGTGGGTGGTGTGATTGGTGTCGCGGTGGGCATCGGAGTCGGACTGCTCTTGCAGGCCTTTGGTGTGTCGATCCAATTTACTTCGGGCCCGATGATTCTCGCCTTTTCCTGCGCAACTGCGACTGGACTGGTGTTTGGTTTTGCTCCGGCGCGCAAAGCTGCGCGGCTTGATCCTGTAGTGGCCCTGGCCAACGAATAATATGAAATCTACTCCTGTAAATTTTTCCACCCTCGTAATCCTGACTGCAGCGTTGGCTTCCTGTGCGACTTCAGCACCACCCTTGCCCGCCACCGACGTACCGATGGTATGGCAAAGTCCACTAGCGACCGATGCACCTGTGTGGCCGGCAGCTGACTGGTGGAACAGTTTTGCGGATCCTGAACTCACCAGCCTGATCAGTGCCGTGCAGGCCAACAACCTTGACCTTGCGAACAACCAGCGCAATCTCGAAGCCGCGCAACTTGCATTACGTGAAGCCGGTTTCAACCTGTTGCCAACTCCGGTAGTCACGATTGGTACTGGCGCTTCGTACACCGATGCCGACAGCACGACCAGCAGCACTGGCATCACGCGCGACCCTAATGCCAACACCCCGTATACACTCGGCGCGAGTTTCAGCTACAACGATATCCTGAGCAAACCAGCAAACTACACTCGCGCTGATGCCGACTACGATGCACGCGTGGCGCAAGTGGCCGACGTAGCACTCAATACCCTTGGCACTGCTTCTTCCACTTATTTCCAGTTGCTGCTGACGCGCGACAAGATTGAAGCGTCGACGCAAAACGTGGCGAATGCCGAAGCTATCGGCAGGATTGCACAGGCGCGTGTCGATGCCGGTGTTGCCGTGCCGATCGAAGCACTGCAGCAGCGTATTGCGATTGATCGCGAGCGCAACAATCTGCGCGGCCTCATCCAGAACGATCTTGCCACACGCTCGTCGCTTGCACTCTTGTCCGGTCGCAGCGTGCAGGACTACAACCTCAACGGCCAAACGCTGCAGAATCTCATGGTGCCCAAGGTGCAGCCAGGCCTGCCCTCCGAGCTCTTGCAGCGGCGGCCCGATCTCGTGCAAGCAGAAGCTGCACTCCGAAGTGCCAATGCCAATATCACTGTCGTGCGCACCGATTTGTTTCCACAGATTGCGCTTACCGGCGGCATCAATACTGCCAGCACTTCGCTCAGTGAAATTGTCACTTCGCCAGATACTGTATTCACGATCAGTACGTCACTCGTGCAAACACTGCTCGACAACGGCCAGCGTTTCCGCAATATCGAACAGGCACGCCTGAGTATGGAAAACAGCCTGGCCACCTACCGCAAGACGGTACTGGGTGCGTTCAACGAAATCGAAGTACTACTTAGCAATATCCAGTTGCTCGAAGCGCAGGGCAGGGTAGCGTTCGACAATCTGGGTGCGGCTGAAGAATCGTTTCGTATCGCGCAGGTGCGCTACCAGGAAGGTGTGGCCAATTACGAAACTGTGCTGCTGTCGCAAAACACGCTGTTTTCAACGCGCAACGCGTGGCTCGATAACAAACTGCTGCAGCTCAATGCAATTATCGGTCTTTACCAGGCGCTTGGTGGTGGCTGGCAGGCGCCTGAGCAAAGCCCTGAATTCCCGTTTCCTTAAACCGCTAGTCCCTCTTATACTGCGCCCTCATTACCTCACTTAGAAGGAACAGCGCATGGCCGAAGAGAGGTCAATGCCGCCCAAATCCAAAAATGCCTTCCTGGAACCCCTGACTAGGGACAAACAGCGGTTATTCCAGTGGTTTTTTTTCGGGGTGTTTGCGTTTCTCATCTATCAGTTGCTGCTGATTCTTTCGTTGTTCAGCGACATTATCATCTGGGCCGCTTCACTTTCGCTTGTGTTTCTGCCGGCGCATCATTTTCTGTTGCGGCTCATGCCGAGCCGCAGGAATACCCCTGCGGCGCTGACCACGCTTGGCGTGCTGCTGCTGGTGCTGCTGCCGATTCTATTAATCGGCTGGATTGTTATCGTGCAATCGGCGCAGTTGTACCCGACTGTGTTGATTTGGATCACGGCATTTCGTACCGAAGGCATGGGAAATGTCGTCGGCATGATGCCCGAGTTCATGCAGGACTACTGGCTGCGCGCCAATACCTACATAGCGCAAAGCCCGATGCTCGCGCAGTTTGATGTTGAAGAATTCATGTTATCCAACATCAATGAAACCAGCCGCATGATTGCCAATTTCGGCGCGGCCACTGCTGGCACTATCCTGCTCGGTTTCGTGAATGTGCTGCTGATTCTCGTGCTGATGTTTTTCTGTTTTCGCGACGGCGCACGTTTTATGCAGTGGCTGCTCGCGCTGATACCGATGCCCTACAAGGATGCCGAAACCGTTGTGCTGCGTGTTTACCAGACCGTCACTGCCGTCATCCGCGGTGCGTTTCTGACGGCGCTGGTACAGGGCGCAATTGCAATGGTTGGTTACCTGATTGCCGGCGTACCACTGGCGATGTTTTTTGGCGTTCTAACGGGTTTCTCTGCGATGATTCCGCTCGTGGGTGCCGCGCTGGTCTGGCTACCTATTGGCATTTTTGTGCTCACGCAGGATCCATCGTGGGGCATCTTCATCCTCGTGTGGGGCTTTTTTCTGGTCAGCTTGATCGATAATTTTCTCAAGCCCATTTTGATTGGCAGCCAGGCGCGTATGCCAATCCTGCTTATCTTCTGCGGCATTATTGGTGGTGCCAATGTGTATGGCATCACGGGCTTGATCGTCGGCCCCATTCTGATTGCCGTGTTGCTCGCCTTCATTTCAATCTACCGTGAATATTATGTACACGACGCGATAAAGAAAAGTAACGGCATTATTACTCCTGAAAAACCCCCAGCCGGTTAATTGCTGGAGCAGGGGTAGAGCCATGAGGGAAATTATTTTTTACACTAATCCGCAATCAAGAGGCCGTATTGTGCGCTGGATGCTTGAAGAATGCGGCGTCAGCTACGACACCAAAGTGGTTGGTTACGGGCCGGAGATGAAATCAGACGCCTATCTGAGTATCAATCCGATGGGCAAGGTGCCGCCAGCAGAGCGGGGTTTGCTGGCGATGGATGGTCCCAAAATCAATTTCCAGGTGCGCAGCAGCAATGAAAGTTTGCTCGCGTGGTACCGGCATATCGGTTACGTCCAGGACGATGTTGTGAGCCTGGGTCGACGGCTGATTCCCGATGCCTGACAGCCACTACAGAGAGCGGCAACTGCATGTATACGACTAGAGTCGTTGACTCTGTAACGCAAATCATCAGGCTGGAAACTGGCTGGAACGAGCTGCTCGCACACAGCAGCAATGCCACGGTATTCAACACCTTTGGCTGGGCCTGGTGCTGGCTGCAGATTTACTGGCAGCAGGACTACGCGCTCAAGATCATCCTTGTTGAATCCGGCACAGATCTTGTCGCGCTGCTGCCCTTGTATATCCAGAAAAGTACCGGGACATGCTGGTTTGTTGGTTCAGGCGAACCGGAGGCCGAGGAAGTGGCCGCCGAATATCTGGATTTTATTGTGCATCAGGATTACGCCTGCAGTGCCGAACTGGCTGATTGCATCAAGGTACAACTCGAAGCGCTGAAGCCGTATCGCCTCATATTCGTCAATTGTTGCGCAAGTTCGTATGTGGCGAATTTGCTGCGTGAACACAAGCGCGCCTTATTCAGTGTCAGTGGCGCAGTTTATAAACTGGCGATACAGAACAGTGTTGCAGACACCGCAATGACCTTTTCGAAGAACCAGCTGAAAAATGCCCGTCAGTGTCTTAATCGTTTCAACGCTGCGCCTGAGCTTGAATATGTAGCATTTCACAGCAGCGACTTTTCACAGAACTGGCAGGCGCTGCAGTCCCTGCATCAACAAGACTGGATTTCACGCGGAAAAAACGGGGCTTTTCATTCAGAGAAATTCAGTCGCTTCCACGCGCTGATGCATACGCAACAGCCGCAGATCAGGCAAGCCTTTGTGGCCCTGCGGAAAAAAGACGAAGGGCATAAAGACGAAATGCTCGCGATTCATCATTACTATCTCTTCAACGGGCACTATTATTTTTATCTTGCCGGCACTGAAAAGCACAAGGACAGTCGTTTGTCGCCAGGGTTGATGCTGCATGTGCTTGCGATGCAGGAACTCAGTGGCCAGAACGCAACCTATGATTTCCTCAAGGGCAGTACCAGCAACAGCTACAAGGAAAAATTCTGCGGTAGAGGTGAAGCGTTTTACACCATCACTGTGTTTGAAAATTCAATACGCGGTAGTCTGCAGCATTGGCTCGTGCGCCTGAAACTCTATGCCAGAGCTATGCGCAAACCCACGAGTGATAGAAGAAAACCTTAACGAAGTACCGCCCATATTCAATTGCCAAATTCAGTAATGTCCAGCGCGCCCTGTTGCACGATGATGCGAAGTACGCGGTAGCCGTCCAGAATGATTTCACCGCTGTGGCGATCCTGGCCAGAAAGGCAATAATCGAAAGTGTATTTGCGGCACAGCACGCGGCGCTTGCCCCACGTGCGATCGAGGCTGAATTTGTCGAAGAGCAGGGTTTCATCGAGCAACTGCAGATTGCGCTCCTTGCAATAGGCGCGCGCGGCGGCAATCGCTATGCGCTTTTGTTCGCTACTATGCCACCAGTACACAAACAGCAGAACTAGCGGTAACCACATAACAAGATCATAAATATCGTACATTATTGCCTACATTGCTCCGGAATCAGATGTGAGTCTTGCAGTGCAAAAAGAGTAGGTGGTAACTTCACTCTAGTTGCATTACGCGCTAAAAAATCAATAAGTAGTCGCCATTCATGAAAATCTTATATCTCTGCCTTCGTCCTCCGCTGGATCCAACGCAGGCAGCCACCGGCAATCAAGTGCGGGACGCCGGCTTAGGCAACGAGTTGCGCAGGCGTGGCCATGACGTAGTTTTGCTGGCACCAATGTCCACGCAAGCCAAGGATAACAGCAGTGGTCCCGACAGTTTTACTCTTGAACTTGCAACACAGCTCGCCTTTCTCAAGCCAGATGTAATCATCGTGGGTTACTGGAGCCTGTTGACACATTTACCAGAGACGCAAACACCCGTAATCCTCGACTTCATAGCACCAAGATTACTCGAAGCGATGTTTCAGGAAGGTGGGGGCTTGCAGCAGGAAAGTCAAGCCATCCTGAAGCTGTTGCCACGCGCCGATCATTTCCTTGTTGGTAATCAACGCCAGGCTGATTTGCTGCTCACGCTGTTGTTGTTGGCGGGCTTTGATTGTCGTGAACGCGTGCCGGTTTCAATTGTGCCGATTTCCACGAGCGGCCGATGTGCAGAGTATCAACCACCTCAGACTGAAACCCGTTTGATCAGTGCTGGTGTAGACTGGCCGTGGCGCCAGAGTACCGGCTATTTTGAGTTTCTTGCAACGTGGTGCATGGCGCATCCAGGTTTCAGCTTCAGCAACATCACGGGTTCCTATCCGGGCGCAGACAAAACAACGTCCACGCTGTTGTCATACAACGCGATGCAGCAGGAGTTTGCGCGCAGCCATATCGGCCTTGAACTGAGCAAGCGCAATACCGAGCGCGAGTTCAGTCATTCCTTCCGTATCATCGAATACCTGCAATGTGGCATGCCGGTAATTGCCAACAGCTGGTTGCCCATTGCGCCGCTGCTCTATGAATACGACGCTGGCTGGCTTATTGAGGAGCCCGAGCAATTGGCGCAGGTATTGGAACAAGTGCAGGCCAATCCCGGCATTCTGTTGCAAAAGGCCGCGGGTGCAAAACGCCTGGCTGATACTCACCTGAATTATCAATTCAGCAGCACCGCCTTGATGGATTACCTCGCTGCTCCGTGGCAGCCTGTCCGCAAACAACCTGAAGTGAAAATTCCGTCCTCGCGACTGTGGAAAATTCAGTCGGCACTGGTGCAACTGTATCAACTGCTGTTTTGTCGCAATCGGCCCGCGTTTTGTACCGATATCCTTGTTGTTACGCGCAGCGATCTGTTCCCGGTTGATCATGGCGCTGCGGTGAAAATCATTCGCACCGCAGAAGCCTTGTCGCGCCAGCAGAGAAAAGTGTGGTTATGTACCGACAACCGCCGCCAATATTATCTGTTTGAAGAAGGTTGTATGCGGGTTTTTTCATATCCGCTGTGGCTGCGACTACTGGCCTTGCCGCGACGTGTTGCGCTTGTGCGGCTGTTGCTGAAAGGTTATCCGTGGAGCAATGCGTTTTTGTATTTTCCGCTGACTGATGCAAGTTACATTGCGCGCTCCCTGTATCTGGCTACGCGCAATCCGGTGGGCGCTTTCATCGCCGAATTTCCTGCTTATGTCAGACCCTGCCGCTTTGCCCGCAAGGTGTTTGGTGGCAAGGTGATGCTCGTGGAGCACAACGTAGAATACGAGCGCTTGCGCGAGCAGATCAAGACATTGTCAGACCAGAGTTATCAAGAACTCAAACGGTGCGAACTTTTCATGTGCAACGCAGCGGATGTCGTTGTGACGGTTTCGGATAACGACAGAAATATTCTTGTGCGTGATGGTATTGATTCGCAGAAGGTCCACAAGATTCCGCATGGTGTGGATGTGGCGGCATTCCGTAATGCAGCGGTGCAGGATGTGCGTGGTCTTTATGGTATTGCCAGCGATGCGCTACTACTGGTCTACCATGGCCCGTACAGTTATGCGCCCAATTTGCAGGCCATGCAGGTGATGGCGACGGAAATCCTGCCGCGCCTGCTTGCCCAGAACCTGAAGGTGGAAGTACTGGCGATCGGCAGCAAGCCGCCTGCACAGCCCCTGCACAAGTGCATGCATTTTGTTGGCGCCGTTCCTGATCTGGCCAGTATCCTGCCAGCAGCCGATATCGCGGTGGTGCCATTGCAGGAAGGCGGCGGTACGCGTATGAAAGTGCTCGACTACTTTGCTGCAGGCGTGCCCGTGATTAGTACCAGTAAAGGCGTGGAGGGCATTCCGGTCATCCATAATGAACACGTGATCATTGCCGATGATGTTAGTGCGATATGTGCCGCAATTATGAAGATTGCTGCCGATCCGGGCGCGAGAAAGCTGCTTGCGCGTAGGGCAACAGCATTTGTGGAAGGGTTGAGCTGGGATAATATTGCCAGGCTATATGTGCCCTTGCTGCAAGAAAAATGACCGCAGGGGTTCAAGCGCGGCCTAGCCAGGATGGGTAAACTTCGCCAAGGAACTGCTGAATACAATATCCTGCATGCCCGGCCCGCCAATACCGCGAAGCAGTGATGGATCATTTGGATTTTCAGCATCAGGTCAGGAACATCGGCTGTTTCCTTAATCAGTCCAGCAAATGGCTGATCATGGTTTTTTTCTTATTCTCCTGACGCCCCATGTGCACTACTTCACTACGCTGATAGTGCGCAACAACGCGGGCTACATTGTTACCGATTCGTCGAGTCGTATCGGAATCACCAATAATGGCGAAAAATGGATTCCATCTGCCTACATGTAACAATATGTCGCTGAACCTGAAGACGATGAGAATTACGCCGCTATTACTCCGTAGCGGAGTTAGGTTTTTCATGAGCCAGACACTGACAAGTACGGTGCCGATGAGTTCGATGGAACCGACGATCCTGTCTGGATGCAGTCGATAGCGCGACGCAGGACGCCTAAGCCGACATCATTACTTTTACGCGTTCAGATGATGATATTACGTATGTGAAGCGTGTTCTCGGTGTGGCGGGTGACCGTATCCGCACTGAAGGCCTGCAGGTTTTTGTGAAAGGTAAGGCACTGCCACCTTCAATCAACCTTCAATCACGGACCAGGGCCACATCAGTGGCATGCTGAAGGCAACTGAAATTATCGACGGTCACGTTCATTGGATAACGCTTGATACAAGCAGCGGTATCGATTGCGGATGAGCGGGGATTTTTTTCCAGTATTGGGCCGGTGTTGCAGTAACTCGCTCTAAACACATGGCTCACGAGCAAGGGCAGCGCAATATGTGAGTCGCTGCTTTCTCTGGCTTGCATCGAATCCCTTTCCCGCTGTTATACTCAACCCACATTTAGTGCACGTCCATTCGCGTCGTGCGTAATCTTCCGGGGGGAAATCATGCATATCAGAATGCTGCCATTGGCAGGACTTGCACTTGTCTGTATCACGCCAATGCTTGCACAGGAGTTGCCGAGGCTCATGCCCGCTGATCTGTTTCGTCGCAACATCGGCACGCCTGAACAGCTCGATAAGCAATTTCCGCCGCATAGGATCATCGACAATATTTATTATGTCGGGACTGAATCGCTGGCTTCGTTTCTGATTACAACGGATGTGGGTCATATCCTCGTCAACACCGATTACGAACGTAACATTCCCACTATCAAGGACTCGGTCGAGAAGCTGGGTTTCAGGTTTGAGGATGTCGAAATAATCCTTGGTAGCCACGAACACGCGGATCACATGGAAGGCGATGCTCTGGCGAAGGAGCTAAGTGGTGCGCAGGTGGTTGTGGTGGCAGAGCAGGTGCCGGGTCTTGAGGCCATGCGTCCCGGTGACAAGCCGCATCCGATGGACAGGGTTATTAACGATGGTCAGACTGTCGAGCTTGGTGGTGAAACACTGATTGCGCATTTGACGCCCGGCCATACCGAGGGTTGCACGAGCTGGGAGCTTGAGGTGCAGGACGGTGGTATGAGCTACAAAGCGGTAATTATTTGCAGCATTGGCATTAATCCGAATTACCAGTTGTATAAAAATCCTGAGCGGCCCGACATTGTCGATCAGTATCGCGCGAGCCATGTCAAACTGCGCGCACTGGCGGCAGACATCCCCTTGGGCTCGCATCCCGCCATGTATCGTATGATGGATAAATATCCGTTGATCGGCCAGTCGCCCAATCCCTTTATCGATCCGGAAGGATACCTGTATGAGATTGCGATTAATGAGCAGGCGATGAATCTGCGGCTGGAAGAGCAGCGGATGGCAGCAGAGGGTAAATAGCCAGGCCGGAAAACCATAACAACTGCGGGGAATACTATGCGTAGTGTCTTCAAGAAAAGTTTTGCTATGGGTATTCTGGTTTCCCTGGCGTTGGCGACACAGGCGCAGACGGTGAGTCCTGAATCGGTGGGTCTGTCGTTCGAGCGTCTGCAGCGTATCAACGCGCTTGTGCAGGAAAACATCGATGCCGGCCTTGCCTGATGAACTCGGCAGAAGCCTATGCAAAATGGAAGTACTCGTGCGCCCCCCGCAATCTTCAGGGACAAGGCTCTAACTCAGTGCCATTCGGATATGAAATGATGGCTGCAAAAATTGGCTGCAACAATTGGCTGCAACAACAGCCAAACCGTGAGCCTAAGGATAGTTCTGCCGTAGTGCCTTGTATTACAGCTATGGCGCAGGGTTTGCCGTGCGTACATCGGCGTAGTAATAACGCACTTTGATATTGTCGGAAGTCACCACCTTGCCTTCCTGCAGACGCGGGCGAAACGGTGTGGTTCGCAAGAGTCGTGCGAGTCGCCGTTCCGTGGTGCGGGGAAAATCTGCGCTGGTACTGCTGATATCGAGGTTGCGCACATTGCCAAAACGTGTGAGGTCGAAACTCACATCGACATAACCCGAAAATTTCAGCGGAGCATCGTCAGCGAGAGCATATTTGCCGCGGCTGTGTGGCAACGGGGTGAAGGCCGGCAATTGTTGCGGAAGTTCTGGATGCAGCATCTCTGTGATCACGTCCTCAGAGACATTATGGTTGCGCAGATAGGCATCTGCTTCTTCATAATGCCTGATGGCAGAAGTGCGCCGGTTAAACAAAAGATGCCAGTCGCCAAGGCCTATGATCGCCTGTGCTACCGCCACCGGATCTAGTAGCAATCGATGTTCTTCATAGATCCGCAGGCGCATGTAGGCGTTGCGGCCATTAATAAAACCCACGGTATTACCGCCCAGATTCCTGCGTACGATGCGTGAGCCTGTACTCTGCAGACGCGGGTCCATGTAAAAGTCCGGATTGGACAGCATACCCTGGCGATTGGCGGCAAAAAAAACGGCTTCGATGAGTTTCAACTCAAGCTCCTGCAATGCGGGGTTGTTGAGCTGATTGTTTCTAACCAGATTTTGAATGGCCTGGAAATAGGTGTTCTGGGCAAGATACAAATTACTGAACGCGAGTTCGCGGGGTGTGGGTTGGCGCGACCTGGAGCCACCAGAACTGAAGCTGAGTGTAAACGGTACATCTGCATTGATGTTTGAACTAAAGGATGCCATTTGCCAGTCGCCGAGTTTTTGTAACACAGGGACTGCCTGCAGGCTGTCCTCGCCAAAGTTCTGTTGATTCAGGAACAGCAGATAATGGTGTTTTTCTGCAGCTTTTTGCTGCTCTCCTGTTGCGAGATAACTCGCTATAAGATTTTCGATTATTACGAATTGATCAGCGGCAAATAGGCCACTGTTGATGCGGCTGATGTATTCGGCTTTTTCCAGTACTTCGATGGCTTCCTCGTGTTGCACCTTCTGCTGATAGGCCTTGCCCAGGCTCAGGTATTGCTCGAGCAACGCGGGCGCAAACGGGCCTTCGTCTGCTTCGGTGGCTGTGATGTTTTTGAGATAGAGATCAATTGAGGCTTCGGCCGCTGCTTTATCTGCACCCGGAAAGAGGTAAGGAACAACTTGCGAAGCAGATTCCGAAGCTGGAGTTGGCACGGACGGCAGGTTTTCTTGCAGAGAGTATGCTTCGAACAACAAGCTATCGAGTGGAATAGTGGCTTGCGCGTAGAGCGGAGTTGCAAAAAGCAAGGACAGCACAATGCAGCAGGAAAAAGTGCAGGTTTTAATGTGTTGCCAGCAACTTGTCACAGCAGTCTCCTGCAGTGGGTTTGGTTTTAAAGCGTGGAGCGCTGTGTGCAATGACACTGCTCTCCACGCTTTCTTCGCAAAACAGTAATACGGCAGTCTTTACAGTGGTGCATCCGGGTTGATCATGCTGCGCCACATGTGCGCACTTTCGCTGTTGTCGTAACCGAGGCCTTCTGCAGGCTGCTTGAAATGGCGACCGATCAGATCCATGAACGGATCGAGAGATACTTTCGCGGTGTCATCAAAGGCGTACAAATCGCTCACTGTTACTTCGCGCGCTGCGAAATACCATTCGTGTTTTTCAGCAAAAGCTTTTGCGGCCTGGATGTGCGGGGGTGGTACATAGTCCATGCCGTACATGCGATGGTAAAGATCGGGGTAGTGATAACCGGCCGCCTCATCGGGGAAGAAACGCAGGGCCTGGTGATAACGAATGGCCCAGGAGGTTATTTCCGGGACATAGGGTGCATACATCTGCGCGCCCCAGTAGCCGTGATCGGTTTTCATGAGTTCCTGCACGGTGTCGTGCAGCAGGCAGGCCAACACAATTTCTTCCTGTACCCCGCGTTCCATTGCCTTGTTGGCGCTCTGCAGGCAATGGTTGCTGGTACGCATAAAACGGTTGGCGAAAAAATCAGGAAGCGTGGGCTTGGCTGGCATCTCAGGCAGGAAGTCGACATTCGTGCCGGGCTGGGTGGCAACAAAAAGCCCGCCTACGCCGCGGCGGTAGTGCCGCGAAGGAATGGCAGCATGTACTTCTTCTGCGGTTGGAAATTTTGCTGCGCCCGAGCCGCCGGCAATATCACCCTCGGCTTGTGCATACAAACGGTCTTCAAGGTAGTGCTCGAGTGCATCGGCACGCGCCTCGTGTGTCATCAGACTTACGGCAGCAGCGCCGCCGAGGCTGGCAATAAATTTACGTCGGTCTAGTTGGATCATGGTGTTTCCCCCACTTGGTTGCAGTGCTGATTTACAGCTTGGTTTATTGTTATGTATGTGCGGAACTGAATGGCAGCCAGATTGTACGACTGCTTTCTGCAAGTGGCTATCAGTTACTGGTGGTGTGGCGTGCATGGCCCAGAAGTACCGCATGGTTCGCCACATAATGGGTCGGCTGGGAGTGGCACTTGGTTAAGGCCTTGTCCATGAAGATTCCGGGGAACGCACAAGTACGTCCATGTAGCTTTATTTCGGCATCCATGCCGAAAAAATCCCCTGCACTTTCATGGACAAGGCCTTAACCAAGTGCTATTCCATGCTATGTGTTATGCAGAGATTCTTAATGATTTTCAGCGTGATGTTGCTTGAGTAAGTCGCTGCCAAAATCGCCAGACTTACTGCGCCACACAGCATGAACATGATTGCCCATGCCCTGCACGAGATCGTACTCAAAGAAAAAGTCCGGGCCTTCGAGCCGGTAGTAATGGGCTTCACCGTCGTTGGTGCCGCCAAACCAGACAAAACGCAGATCGTTGACATCGATCTGCTGCAGGTAGGCGCTTGAAATTTCGGGGCGGTAGGTGGTGACTACTTCGGCAAGAATACGTTGTACCAGGTCTTTCTGGACCGCATTGAGCCTGGACACTTGAATACCCTGGGCTGGCAGGTTTTTCCAATCTTCCCAGCTTTCCATGGGCACGTTCAGGTGGCCAGACAAAATGTCGTTGGGTGGATCACCTGCAACGATCGCAACCGCTTGCTGGCTTGTATCCATCGCATTGATTAGAGCAAGCCCTGCTTCATGTGTGCCGCGCTGGTTGCGGAAACCGGCCAGCACGCCGTTAGGAATCTTCGCAGGCGAAGCGCCGAAAAATGCAGGCGTTACACTGACTTCACCCGGAGCCACGGTAAAGTTCAGCGACAGATGATGGCCTTCAAAACGCCAGCCCCATGCAGCATCTTCTGTGGGTTCGCCAAAAAAGGCGAGCGTGTAGTTTTCGGGGCCACGCGGGAAGCCGACGACTTCGGTGTCCTGCAGAATTTTTTCCATCTGCATGACCTGGATCGTACTCAAGTAACCTTTGGCGCTGAGCGCGGTATTGAGCATGTCATGCACAAGGCTGCGTTGGTCAGCCGACATGAAATCAAGCGGCAGTCCTTTGCGCAGATAGGGCCAGTACACATAACCCGTGCGGGCCTCGTCTTCATAGGGCAGTGCCACGAGTTCGCGCCTGTTGTAGCCCACTGCGTTCTCGATGCCACCCGGTTGCTCACCCAAAGTTGCGATGAAGGCCTGCGCGATGCGGGTCATGTCGGCGCTTACCTGGCCTATGCCGGCATTAGAAGCTTCAGTCGAGGCATCGCCCGCGTGTTCGGCATATGCGAGTGGAACCACAGCGAGGGCAAGCAAAGCCGCGAGACTGCATGAGGTGAAAAATCGGTTATGTTTGTTGCGCATAGTTCCCCCTCCTGTTCGGCTGTTATTTGATTGCTTCAGCGAGGTCCATGATTA
>CAIYIP010000128.1 GCA_903926285.1 uncultured Gammaproteobacteria bacterium | reverse complement strand
GCGGAACCGTGCAGAGCAGACCGTTGGCGACATGGATGTCGCCATCCGAGCCTCCATGGATGGATTCACGGCGTGTCTGGTCTGCACGGTTCCGCTCCTGACAGGTAATGAACCTGAATCCAAGATTACAAATCCAGCTCACTAAGCCCCGGATGATCAGCAGGTCGCGGGCCAGGAGGCCAATGCATCTTGCGTTCACTTTCCTTGATGGGCAGATCATTGACACTCGCGCGGCGCACCTGCATCAAACCATTCGCATCAAACTCCCAGTTCTCGTTGCCGTAGGAGCGATACCACTGGCCCGAATCGTCGTGCCATTCGTAAGCGAAACGCACGGCAATGCGATTGTCCGTAAAGGCCCATAGCTCCTTGATCAACCGGTACTCCAGTTCGCGCGCCCATTTGTGCGTCAGGAAGTTGGCGATTTGCTGGCGACCGTTGAGAAACTCCGCACGGTTGCGCCACTTGCTGTCAGCCGTATAGGCCATCGCCACTTTTTCGGGATTGCGATTATTCCAGCCATCTTCAGCAGCTCTTACTTTAAGTATCGCAGTCTCGCGGGTGAAAGGTGGAAAGGGTGGACGTTGTTCACTCAAGGTATTTCTCCCCGGTTCTGGCGCGCGTTAGTGCTGCGCGCAAAGGCTTGTCGATAGAGTGTCGGCAAGTCTAGGCGAAGCCTCCATCTGTTACCATAGCAACCCATGCCTGCTATAGATTTCAACGCACTCGCCGAACTCATCAAACACTGGGGCCGTGAACTCGGTTTTCAGCAAGTTGGTATTGCCGATATCGACATTGCCGAACATTCATCCCATCTGCAGGAATGGCTTGCCAGGGAATACCACGGCAGCATGAGCTACATGGAACGTCATGCAGGTTTGCGCTCCGCGCCAGCACAGCTTGTAGAGGGCACACTAAGAGTCATCTCGGTACGCATGGACTATCTGCCTGCCGACACTCAAATGATTGCTGTGCTGCAGAATCCGCAACAAGCTTATGTGTCGCGTTATGCGCTTGGGCGCGACTATCACAAACTGATCCGCCGCCGCCTGCAGCAGCTCGCCGAACGTATTCGCGCACACACGGGTGACTTCGGTTATCGGCCTTTTGTCGACAGCGCCCCTGTACTGGAACGCGCATTTGCGGAAAAAGCCGGCCTCGGCTGGATCGGCAAAAACACCATGCTGATCAACAAACGTGCGGGCTCCTGGTTTTTCCTCGGGGAACTGTTTACTGATCTGCCTTTGCCTGTGGACACGAAGGCCGAGTTTCATTGTGGCTCCTGCACTGCCTGCCTTGATGTGTGTCCAACACAGGCTTTTGTCGGCGCGCAAATCCTGGATGCGCGCCGATGTATTTCCTATCTCACGATCGAACTTAGAACTGCAATCCCTGAATCACTAAGACCAATGATCGGCAATCGCGTATTCGGCTGTGATGATTGCCAGTTGTGCTGTCCCTGGAACAAATTTTCTTCGCCAACGAACGAACAGGATTTCACGCCGCGCCATGCGCTCGACAGGGCACAACTTGTGGAATTATTCGGCTGGAGTGAAGCCGACTTCGAGCACAACACGGAAGGCTCGGCGATCAGGCGCATTGGCTACGAATGCTGGCTGCGCAACCTGGCAGTAGCACTTGGCAACGCACCAACAAGCCCGGAGATTGTTGCTGCATTGGAAACGCGTACTGGACATGATTCAGCTTTGGTGCGCGAACATGTGCAGTGGGCGCTGCTACAACACAAGTAGCAGAGTGTTAGTCAGGCTATTTTCCCGACATTCCGCACGGGCTGTTCCCAATACATGATATCCCTGCCCACATTGGCAGCGAGCCCGGTCAGCACGGCGGTTACATCGGGTTCGTCCAGCAGAATCTCAAGCTGGCAGCGTTTACGCCTGCCGCTCACCTGTTCTGCGAGAGTCAGTTTGTCAAATCTGCCATGACTTCTTACGTGATAAGACGTAAAACTCTGCACACAGTCGAGCTGCAGCAGATAATCGATAAGATCTTCCTCGAGCTCCGGATTGATATTCAACATTAACATAACATTCATCGGCAATTCCTTATTCGACAAGCTTTTCACTGTGGAAATAACGATAGATCAGAGGTAGCAAAAACAGGGTGAGCAAGGTGGAGCTTATCAAGCCTCCCACCACGACAATCGCCAGCGGTTTCTGGATTTCCGAGCCAGGTCCTGAGGCTAATAGCAGCGGCACCAGGCCTATCGCACAAATACTCGCGGTCATCATGACAGGGCGCAAACGGCGCAGCGCACCCTCCATCACCACTTCACCGATCTGCAAACCCTTGGCGAGCAGATGATTGAAATGCGAAATCATCACTACTCCGTTGAGCACCGCAATACCGAGCAGAGCTATGAAACCCACTGATGCAGGCACTGAAATGAATTCACCGGTCAGCCACAGCGCAATCAGACCGCCCGTAAGCGCAAATGGGATCATCGACAGAATGATGATGGTCTGCTTAACAGAACGGAATGTCAGGAACAGCAGAAAGGCAATCATGGCCAATGCCACCGGCACCACCAGCATGAGCCGTGCTGCCGCCCGCTGCTGGTTTTCAAACTCGCCACCCCATTCCAGCGTATAACCTTCAGTAAAGTCCACTTGTGCGAGCACTGCAGCTTTGGCTTCATCGACAAAACCCACGAGATCGCGGTCTTCGACGTTGGTCCTCACCACCGCATAACGCTGACCGGATTCACGATTGATAATGACCGGCCCCTCCACGCGCTCGATGCGGGCGATTTCCGCCATCGGGATCGCGCCCCCGCCTGGCAGATTGATGTAGTTATTGTTCAATTGTTCGAGTCCATCACCCTGAATGGATTTGTAACGAATCATCAATGGCACTCTGGCACTGCCCTGAATCACCGTGCCGACGCGCAAGCCCTCAATCTCGGCGCGCAAACGTTCCTGCAACTCATCGATATTCAAGCCGAGCTGACCCGCACGAAACCGGTCAATACTGACCTGTAGATACTGGGCACCTTCATTAATGGTAGCAACGGTATCGACACTGCCCGGCACACCGGATACTGCGACTGCAACCTGTTCCGCATAAGTATTAAGTGCGTCAAGGTCAGCACCGAAAATCTTGATCGCGACATCACCGCGCGAGCCAGTCAGCATTTCCGACACTCGCATGTCGATCGGCTGGGTGATCGCGAAATTGAGACCGGGAAATTGTGCCAGCACCGCCCGCAGACTGTTTTCGAGCGCTTCCTTGCTTGCCGCCTGCCACTCATCACGCGGCAACAACTGCAGGAACATGTCGGTTTCGTTGAGGCCCATCGGGTCCATGCCAATTTCATCCGAGCCGCTGCGTGAAACCACGCGCACCAGTTCCGGTATTGCTGCCATCAAGGCACTTTCAACTTCCTGCACAATACGCGTGGTGGTTTCAAGATTGATGGAAGGGATGGATTCGAGCTGGATAATCAGGTCGCCTTCATCCAGGGTAGGCATGAAAGTTTTACCCACAAAGGGAAACAGCAGCGTCGTGACCACGAGCAAGCTTGCTGCCAGCACCAGCAACATGCGTGGCCTGGCAAGAGCTGCTGCGAGCAACGGTCGATATTGCGCGGTCAGCTTGCGACTGAGCCAGGGTTCGTCATGCTCTTCATTGTTGATCAGAAACGAGGCCACGACTGGAATTACCGTAAGTGAGAATACGAGCGAACCCAGCAACGCGAACACAATGGTCATCGTGACGGGGCCAAACAATTTACCTTCAAGTCCCTGCAACGACAGCAAAGGCAGAAACACGATTATGATTATGATGATGCCCGCTGTCACAGGAACCGCCACGTCCTTCACAGCACGAAAAATAATATGCAGACGCGGTAGCGGATGTTTTTGTTTAGCCGTTATCGCCATTGCCGATACGATGTTCTCGACAATCACTATCGACGAATCCACCAGCATGCCGATGGCGATCACCAAGCCACCGAGACTCATCAGGTTGGCCGACATGTCGAGTATATTCATCATGATGAACGTGAAGAGTGCCGACAAAGGCAGCACCACTGCCACGGTCAGCGCGGCCCTGACATTGCCCAGAAACAAGCCAAGCAGGATTACCACCAGCACTACCGCCTCCAGCAGCGCTTGCGCAACCGTGCTGACCGCGCCCGCAATCAATACGCTGCGATCATAAAAAATCGGCATCGTGGTTCCTTGCGGCAGGGTTGCCTCCAGTTCCAGCAGCTTTGCCCGGACTCCGGCGATCACTTCGCGTGCGTTGGCACCGCGCAAACCAATCACGAGGCCTTGCACAACTTCCGATTTACCATCCGCAGTCACCGAGCCATAACGCTCGAGCTCACCCAGTTTTACGCTGGCCAGTTCCGCCAACGGCAGCCGCTCGCCTTCCGCATTGCGTATCTGGATTGTGCTGATATCGGCAACACTGCTGATTGCACCTTCAACCCGCACAAGCAGCGCTTCTTCGCCTTGATTAATGCGGCCCGCACCATCGTTTTTATTGTTCTGCTCCAGACCCGCAATGATGTCTTCAATACGAAAATTCAGGCGCGCCATGGCATCGCGTTGCGGCACCACTTCATAGGTCTGCACAAAGCCACCGAGCGTATTCACATCGGCAACACCTGCCACTGTGCGCAGCGCAGGCCGGATGGTCCAGTCGAGCAGAAAGCGCTTCTCCTGCAACGTGAGCGTGGCGTTTTCTATCGTGAACATAAACATGTCGCCAAGGGGTGTGCTCATCGGTGCGAGGCCACCACTGATGGCGCCGGGCAAATCCGTCCAGACATTGCCGAGTCGTTCGGCGACTTGTTGGCGGGCCCAGTAGATATCGGTGCCCTCGTCAAAATCGAGCGTGATGGAACTGAGCGCATATTTGGAAATTGAGCGCAGGATCTGCTGATTCGGAATACCCAGCAGCTCGACTTCCACCGGCTGGGTGATCAGGCTTTCCACTTCTTCCGGCGTCATGCCCGGTGACTTGATGATGATCTTGACCTGCGTCGGCGAAATATCCGGAAACGCATCAATCGGTAAATTGAGCAACGCGCTGCTACCGAAGCCGGTCAATAACAATGCCAGAAGACATGTCATCAAACGCTGGCTGAGGGCAAACTGAATCAATTGGGAAAACATCATTCGCCTCCCAGGCCCAGCGTAATACCCTTGATCAGCGCGGCTCCACGTACCACCACTTCTTCACCGGCGCGCACACCTTCCATGGCCAGATAATCCAGCCCTGCCGGTTGCAGGTTCAGCATGCGTGCTTCAACTCCATCGGCAGTTTTTACATACACCGTGGTTTCGTCACCGTTATGGACTACAGCATCCGCGGGCAGCAGGATGCCATCGCTCTGGGCCGGCAGTAGCAGCGTGACAATCTGCCCAGGCATGAAGTTGGTCTCTGTGGAGAATTCAGCGAGCACACCAACAGTACGGGTTTGCGTATCGAGCGCGCCTTCTTTCTGCCGTACCGTGAGACTCGCCGCACTGTCTGCGAGGCCGAGCGTTTGGCCAATTGTCATCCTTTGCGCCAGATTGGCAGGCAATTCGGCACTGACCCATAAATTACCACTGGTCATTGCAAGCACGGGTTCGCCACGCTCTACCAGCGCACCGATAGATGTATCCAGATGTGTGATGATGCCGGCTGCGGGCGCACGCACGGTGTACATGCCGAGCTCTGCACTGG
>CAIYIP010000127.1 GCA_903926285.1 uncultured Gammaproteobacteria bacterium | reverse complement strand
GCCGAGTTCATCTGCATAGACATTGACCTCATCCATTGCCAGTTGCATGTCTAACACGCAATTGAGCAGCTGCAGCGCAGCCTGATCGTTATCTTTGCTGTCGAACAGAGCCATAATCGAATCGCCCATCAGTTTGTCGACCACGCCGCCATGGTCGTCGATAACCTTGATCATCACGGTGTAATATTTATTGAGCAGCTGCACAATGAGCAGCGGCGGATATTTTTCGGTAATCGGGGTAAACCCGCGCAGATCAGAAACCAGAATGCCAAAATCACGGATCTGGGGTGACAGAGTGCTTGCAATCGAATTCTTGATAAGAGTATCCAGCTCTTGCTGAAACTCGTCGAGACTGACTTTCTGTTCCGGGAGTTGCCGGTATTTTTCCCAAAGAATGGCCAAACCCTTTGATACCAGATTTTCCAGGTAGCGGTTGACCAGCTTCATAATTCAAGTCCAGATAATCAGCTGCTTATTATATTAGGCGCAACAGAATATGACAGCTTATTAATCATTGTGATTTTCTGGTTTTGCCGTTTGCAGCGGAGCTGAGCCCAGAGCCTTGCTATCTACTCTTGAAGTCGTAGCCATTAGAAACTGCGCTGTGCCTGCTACGGCGTTGGCGAATGCCTGTTTGTTGATAAAGGGGATTTTGAACAATATGTTTGGTTATCGTCGGAATGCCGATATGTGCATACCTGTAACTTAATAATCTCTAGTAAAGATTCAGGTAATAAAACTGAGCAATCAGGCATGTTTTTGGCGTAAACTATCTCAATCCCATGCTTGCAGTGAAGCAGTACAAAGACAATATGGTCAGTCACAAATACACTCACAGTAAAGATCAAAGCGCTGAGATTTTGCGGCAAACATTGCCGCTCATGTCGAAGCAATCCGCAGCACTGCATCCCGTCAGTTACGCAGTTTGGTACGAATACGTTTCCGGCACCGTGAGTGAGTCAGAAACGGATTTGCAGGACATTCTACAGAATACCGGTATCATGAAAGAGTCGGTTGGTGGTTTGAAGAATCGCCTCGACGAAAGCCAATCAGAGATTGAATCGCTGCGGGTTGAGTTGGTGCGCGCGCGTGAAGAAGCCATGACGGATGCGTTAACCGGTCCGCAAAACCGCAAAGGGTTTGAACGCAGGCTGGCCGAATATCTTGGTCCTGGAATGGAGCTGCCTGAACACCTGAGTCTCATGATGTTGGATATCGACCACTTCAAGCGCGTGAATGACACTTTCGGTCATTTGTTTGGCGACAAGGTAATCCGCGCAGTGGCGCAAGTAATCAAGAGTAATATCAAGGGGCAGGATATCGGGGTGCGTTACGGTGGCGAGGAGTTTCTTGTGTTTCTGCCCGAAACGTCGATCGATGGCGCGCTGCGCCTTGCCGAAAAGCTGCGTAGCCTGATTGCTTCCGGTCGAATCAAACGCACCAATAGCGACGAGACAGTCGAAAGTGTCACCATATCAATCGGAGTTGTCGGCTACCGGCCAGCAGAAGCGATCGAAGCACTCATCGGCCGCGCCGACGCGGCTTTATATATATCGAAATCAAATGGACGCAACCGGGTTACTGCGGCAGCCGATACAGCATAAATTGTTGCATCAAGTTGTGTAGACTGCCCGGGCAAATTATTTCCAACTATGAACATTCTTTCCATGCTTACTTCAGCCAACCGCAAAGCTCCTCATGTAATGGGCTTTTTTGCTGCCATATTTGGCATTTTTATCGTGCTCGTTATCCCCAATCGCATCAGCTGGATGACAGGTTTGTCCTTTGTATTTTTTCCGCTTGAACTGGTCATCATCGGACTTGTTCTACTCGTGCCTGGACGTGCCGGAAAAATGCTCAAGGCAATTACTGCGACGCTGCTCTCAGCAGGTATTATCTTCAAGCTTGCCGACGTGGCTGCGTATCAGGTATTTGCACGCCCATTCAATCCTGTGTTCGATCTTTACCTGCTCGCGGATGGTATGAATCTGCTGACCGGAGCTATTGGCCGCATCGGCGCATGGTTTGTGGCGTTGCTGCTTGCTGCGCTGACCGTGGCGATCGTGGCTTTTGCATTTGCCATCCTGCGCCCGATACGAACACGGATAAAGGCAAACCAGCCTAAGGCCCGCGCGCTTTTATTCAGTGCACTGGTATTCTGGTTCGTACTATCACTCGTGGGCTGGCAACGGGTTTCACACTCTTTTTACGACAATCTGTCGGAGCACTTTAGCAGCACGATCAACAGCATTGCCGATATCAAATCCTTCCGCACATTGGTGAATATCGACTCCTATAACGCAACACCAGCGAACACTCTCTTTGAAAAATTACGTGACAAGGACGTGCTGGTGGTTTTTGTGGAGTCGTATGGCCGTGTTGTACTGGATGATCCCGATTTTGCTACCTATGTGAAACCTGTACTTGAGCAGGGGAGTGCCGATCTCGCGGCCAATGGTCTTTTTGCGCGCAGCACTTATCTGACTTCGCCCACGGTAGGTGGCATCAGCTGGCTTGCGCATGGCACGTTACTGTCGGGTTTGTGGATCGACAGCCAGGTGCGCTACGACAGTTTGATGATGAGTCAGCGAC
Organism: uncultured Gammaproteobacteria bacterium; assembly: GCA_903926285.1. Taxonomy (GTDB): domain Bacteria; phylum Pseudomonadota; class Gammaproteobacteria; order Pseudomonadales; family Pseudohongiellaceae; genus CAILUG01. Next base: position 3,257 of record CAIYIP010000127.1, on the reverse strand, counting down.
CTTCATTCAATCGGCTGTTCAAAAACGCCGGCTGGCGTACCGTTGCAGTAATGCCGGCGATCAGCATGGATTGGCCCGAAAGTGATTATTTTGGTTACGACCAGATTTTTGGTGCGCGCGACCTTGGCTATCAGGGTAAGCCCTTCAACTGGGTGACGATGCCTGATCAATATGTACTCTCCGCTTTCCAGGCACTCGAGCGCAGCAACGAAGCAAGGCCGCCGGTAATGGCGGAAATGGCACTCATTTCGTCGCACGCGCCCTGGACTCCCGTGCCGTCAATGGTGCCATGGCAAGCTGTGGGTGACGGCAGCATATTTAATGAGCAGGCAACTGCGGGTGATTCTCCGGAAGTAATATGGCAGGACCCGGAGCGCATCAAGGAGCAATATCGCAAGTCGATTGAATATGCTGTGGCTGATCTTGTGTCTTATGCACTCAACTTCGGCGATGAAAATCTGGTCTTGCTGATCATCGGTGATCATCAACCAGCGCCGCTTGTTACCGGCGACCTCATGAATCATGACGTGCCCGTGCATCTGATAGCGCGTGATCCTGCAGTAATGACTGCTATTGCCAACTGGCAGTGGACTGAGGGTTTGATTCCGGCAACGGACGCGCCGGTGTGGCGCATGGATGAATTGCGTAATCGCTTTATTGCTGCGTTTTCTGCATCAGATACCGCTCCAGTCGAACAGACTCAGGCAGAAGAAGGTGCCGGTAACGCCAGTACATCTAAATGACCCACTGTACCAATGCCAGTCGTTGTATGCGCCAGCCTGAAAGTTTCCCAGTTTTTTAATTCAACAGTATCCAGCCCATAACCGGTGGCGACTGCCGCACTGATCCCGCGTATCAATTCATTAGTCAACGTCGCATCGGCTGCGGTAAGTACCCATGGACTCAAAGCCGTGAACACTGCGTACCCTGCTCTGGTGAGTGCCTGCTGCAAGTAATTTGCGGCATCCGGACCTAATGCATGGCCGAAACCCTTGTCGCGTAATTGATCCTTGTTGAACGCAGCGCCCACTGCGGCATCAAGTGGATGCGCAGGCTCCCAACTCATTATGCCGTTGTAGTTTAGTGCAGCGTAAAGTCCGGAGCGCTGCCGGTGCAGGCGCTCCACCAGCTTATCAACAAAGTCACTTGAGGCTAGATCGAACAGTGCCGATGCTGTTACGAGGCGCGCGCCGCCGAGAGGCAGCTCATCCATGACAGTGAGATCAGCCTGGTAGTCCTCAATCAGAAAAGTTTTGAGATGCCGTTTCAATGCTTCATCAAGCAGCGCGCCATCGTGATCGACCAGACGCCACACAAATTTGGGTGCACCGAGCTTCGCCAACGCACGCAATGTAGAACCCGTGCCGGAACCAAGATCAACCACAAGCGGGTCGGCACCATTGCTTGCTTCAGGCGATGCAAGCCACGCAAGCAGCTGGATCACAAGCGTCTTGTCGCGCGCGGCAAAGTCGGCGCGCTCGCGTAAATCCAGCCAAGAAATCGAAAAACCACTCATTGTGCGTTCACTCTCTTTACCAAATCGATAATAACCCGGGCAGTGTCATGCCAGCGTGGCAATTCCGCAGCAGCGTGGCGTGCACCTGCTTGCAAGCTCGCCCTGCAGGAAGGCTGCGTGAGTACTTTATACAGGCCATGGGCAAGTTCCCCGACATCAGCAGGTGTGACAAGAATTCCGGCTGCTGCCGGAACCACTTCAGGTATAGCACCGGCGCGCGTCCCCACAATGGGAAGACCAAAACTCAGCGCTTCCGCAAACACCATGCCGTAGCCCTCGTACAGCGATGGCAACACAAAAATATCGGCCTGTTGGTATTCATGGTACTGATCGGTAATCGCACCGGCGAAAACAATACGCTCGGTAAGTCCGCAATCGGCAACCTGCTTTTGCAGTTGCCTGCCCCATTCAGCGTCGAATTGCATGCCACCAACAAAACGTGCGAGCCACGGCAAGTCCGACACGCGTTCAAGCGCTGCAATCAAGACATCGTGGGCCTTGCGGCGCGTAAGTGTTGCGACCGTCAACAGGACAGGGGGCTTGCCTGCGCATTCGGCAAAAACTTGCGGCTCAGTGCCTGGTACTGCGACGACGATTTTTGCCGCGGGAACAGCAAAGTCCAGCGCTAATATTTTGCCAGTCATGTTGCTGGTCACCACGACTGCCACTGCTACCGAAAGCGCGACCTGTTCCGAATGCTGTAGCGCTTGCGCCGCTGCAGATGTAAGCCCGGTTTCGAGTGCAAGCGGGTGATGACACAAGGCAATGAGTTTGAGGCGCCCGGCATGGCGCAGTGCAATGTTGTCCATAGCACCAAAGGCAAGGCCATCGACCATGACAACGGAGCCATAGGGCAATTCGGAAAATATCGCGTCTGTGGCAGATAAATCTGCCTGACCAGGCGCAGGGAAACTACCTGGCAGGGTTAGATGTGCAACAGAAAAACCGGTTCTAGCTAGTGCTGCAAGCAATTGCCGGGCATAGGCGTAGCCGCCGGTCAGGCAAGATAGATCGCCAGGAATGGCAAAATAGAAGTCCGGATTCATTGCCAAAACCCGCACAATTGTGAACTTCGGGTAGAAAATGCGACGCGGCCATACGCACGCAAGATGCTTTTGGATCTTTTGCTCTTCAACGTTTTTAACTCTGCAAATTCAAAACCGCGATTGTCGCCCAGCAGGCGAAATATTTCCCGCCCTAATTGGTCTTGATCTGCATTAAGTGGAAAAACAGCAATAAACCTGTTGAATCATTTTTCGCGGAAATATGTGAAAATTGCAGAATTGTGCTTTCATTTCATAACTGTGGCTCAGCCACCTCTGGTCCGTAATAAACCTGGTATGTCGAAATCATCAGTAAGCCGCATGGCATGTGCCCGTATTCCTACCGAATACGGTGACTTTCAATTGTGTTACTACACAAACACGCAGGATAAAAAAGAGCATCTTGCCTTTTACATGGGCGATGTTTCCCAAGCAGACGAAGTGCTCGTGCGCGTGCATTCCGAATGTTTTACGGGTGATGTGCTGGGCTCCCTACGCTGCGACTGTGGCGAGCAACTGAGCCGCTCGCTTGCAATGGTGGCCAGTGTTGGGCTCGGCGTAGTCATCTATCTGCGCCAGGAAGGCAGGGGTATCGGCTTACTTGAAAAATTACGTGCCTATAATCTGCAGGATCAAGGTTACGACACCGTCGATGCCAACCTCATGCTCGGCCACGAAGCAGACGAAAGGGACTATTC
>CAIYIP010000126.1 GCA_903926285.1 uncultured Gammaproteobacteria bacterium | reverse complement strand
GTCGTCGACAATAAGTACTGTCTGTGTCATGTGCTGCTTTTGTTCGGCTATTGTTGGGTTATTGTTGGGCTATTCTAGGGCTATGCTTCGTTGAGTAAATTGGTTATGAAAAAGAGTTGGCGTAAAAATCAGATGATGTTGCGATCCGGATGAGCGAAAACAATGCGAAAACAGCTCTTATTATCCTGAGTTCGGCGAAAGAAAATTCGCGCCTCGTTAGCTTCGCATATTTCCTTGCAGATAAACAGGCCGAGTCCGATGCCGCTTGATTCGGTGGTATAAAACGGCTCAAACACCTGTTCTTCCTGCTCTGTGGGAGGGCCTGGTCCGTAGTCGATAACATCTAAAACAGGAGCTTGCGAGTGATCGAGTATACTGACCTCGATTGCAAGTAGGTATTTACCCGTTTGCTTGTGCGAATAACGCAGGCCGTTATCACAAAGATTGGTCAGCAATTGTTCAAGCTGCCCCGGATTAAACCTTATCGCAATTTCTTCTGGCACAACTTTCAGCGCAACATCGATTGCTTCCTTGTAACTATTGCTGAAGCGTGTGAGGAACTTTTCTAGCCAGGATTTGCTGTCAAGCACTTCGGGTACAGTCTGGTGGTGGCGAGAAAGTTCCAGAATGTTCTGAATGATCGAATTAACTCTCTGCGTATGAATCAGAATAATATCGAGCAGGCGTTTCTCCTGGTCAAGCAGTGTGCTCGATTCATTCAGTAGTTGGCATGCATGACTGATTGCGTGCAACGGATTTCTGACCTCATGTGCGATGCTGGCGGTCAAACGTCCGAGAGACATCAGCTTCAAATGTTGTGCGCGGCTGCTCAACCGGCTGTTGTCTTCTAGAAAGATCAGGATGTTGGCGGCGTCCTGCGAGTGCAGATAAGTAAAATTTGCTTGGATTTCAGGAGTATTTACTTCCAGCAATAAGGGTTTTGGGCGGATGGAATTGTTTTTCTTCCAGGTTTCCATTTGGTTAAACAAGGGTAGGGGTAGCGTAGGATTGCTGCCTTCGCCATCATTAAAATTAAGCAGCTTTTTTGCTGAGTTATTGTAGTTGAGCAGTCTGCCATTTTGCTCAGCCACTACAATGCCGGGCTGCATACGCTGGATGATTTGCTGATTTATCTCGCGTAACGATTCAATGTTGGCAGCCTGTATTTTGTTGATGGCTTCCTTTACGCGGATGCGATTGCCAAGGTATTGCAGTGAAAGTGAGGTGGCAAACAAGGTAAGCCCTAACAGCCCGACCTGGATGAAATAATTTCCACTCTGCAGGAAAGTGAGGGATAAATATCCTTCACTATAAATCGCCCCGATTGAGCCTATCGCTGCAAAAAAAACACTCAGGCGCGTGTTAAAAATAATACTGCTGGTTGCCACGGGGACGATCAGCAGGTGTGCCATGCCACTGCTTACGCCACCACAGGTATAGCTGATCATGACAAGAGTGAGGATATCGACAATTAGAATGGCTACAAAAAAATGATTCTCCATTTTCTTTGACAGTCGCAGTAAATGCGGCAGCAGGCTCATCACGTTGAGCATGAAATAGAAAACACAAAGCTGGACAAAAAGGGTTTGATTTACAATCCCCAGCGTTGTACTGGAGTCACGCAAATAAAAACTGAAGAGAAGGATGATCCCAAGAACGATCCGATACAAATTGTAGATATCAAAAATCTGTTTGTTCTGGCGCCAATTGTCAGTGTCAACGGTTACTGGGATGGCAGGCCTCACATTGGTATTGTGCATGACTGAATCCCGCAATATTACTTGTCTGATACTGATTTGTGACCGAGCCAGGCCTGCATGTGTGCCCGATTGCAAAACCAGCGCGAATCGTGGGAAAGGGCGTCTGCTTCTGGTGTGTGAACAAAGCAATGATCACATTTCACCATTTTTTGCGGCAGGGCAGGTTTGCCGGGTTTTTTTCTTGTCTCTTTTGCCAGATAGTTTTTGACCATGGACCAGAAGATCCAGATAACGAGCAACCAGGTTAATATTCTGAGCAGATTCATTTTGCAGGATTCATTTTTGCCAAGCAGGTTTTAATATCAGACAATACCCCACATGTTCTGCATAATCCATATTACACCTCGTTGTATTGAGACTGTCTCTTGCTAGCTTACACTTCTGACACATTAAACTCTCCGCTAACGATTGTTATGGCCCAGATCAATCCATTGGTCGGCGACATCCATGGCAATACCCTGCTTGTCCTCGAACACGCGAAACAGGCAATTACGCAGCTCAATGCTGACATTGTGGTTTTTCCTGAATTGGTACTGACAGCCTATCCTCCTGAAGATCTCCTGCTGCGCCCCAGCCTCGACATAAGAATAGAGCAGGCTCTCGCCACTATCAGGGAAGCAACGCTGCCGGCATGGCTCGTGATCGGTTATCCCGGGCGCATCGGAGGGCGTTTGTACAACATGCTCGCGGTGATGAAGGATGGGGAAATTCAAGGTACTTATCGCAAGCAGTGCCTACCCAACTACCAGGTATTTGATGAAAAAAGATATTTCAAAAAAGGCAAGGAACCGCTGATTCTCAATATAGCAGGCTTGCCGGTTGGTTTTACTATCTGTGAAGATTTGTGGCAACCCGAACCCATGCTGCAGGCCGCTGCGGCTGGTGCGCGCCTGATGATCAACATAAATGGTTCACCGTTTCACCTCAATAAAGTCCTGGATCGGCGTGCGGTAATAAAACAACGTGCCATTGAAGGTGGCATGCCCATCATTTATGTAAATCAGATAGGCGGGCAGGACGAACTGGTTTTCGACGGTGCATCAATGGCAGTGTCTGAAAAGGGCGACGTGCAGGTGCAGCTTTCCCAGTATCAGGAGGAGCTTACAGCAGTGGTGGTTGAGCACGGTGAAGCTGTCACCATTCGCGAACAAAAAGGCCCGGCTCTTTTAACAGGAGAGGCAGATCTCTATGGCGCGCTGGTATTGGGGCTGCGTGACTATGTCAACAAAAACCGCTTCAAAAGCGTAGTGCTGGGCTTGTCGGGTGGCATCGACTCGGCATTGACGCTAGCGCTTGCTGTTGATGCGCTGGGCAACGAGCGCGTCAACGCCATTATGATGCCGTTCACTTACACGGCTCCCATGAGCATCGAAGATGCAACGACGCAGGCGCAGACGATGGGGGTGGCATTCCGGATTATTCCCATCATGAACCCCTATGCAGGTTTCATGTCTATACTTTCTGAAGAATTTGCCGGCACGCCTATTGATCTGACCGAGCAGAATTTGCAAGCCCGTTGCAGAGGTGTTGTGCTCATGGCGCTTTCAAACAAGAAGGGTTGGCTCGTGCTTACAACCGGCAACAAGAGTGAAATGGCCGTCGGGTATTCCACACTTTATGGTGATATGGCTGGTGGTTTTGATGTGCTGAAAGATGTGCCGAAAATGCAGGTTTATGCGCTCGCTCGTTATCGAAATGAGAAGTATGGCAAGGACCCTTCTGCAGTAATTCCGCAGCGCGTGCTGGATAGAGCACCTTCTGCCGAACTTGCACCAGGCCAGGTTGATGAAGACAATTTGCCGCCTTACCCGATACTGGATCGCATTCTGGAATTGTATGTTGAAAAGGATAACAGTGCAGAAGCCATCATAAAGCAGGGCTTCGACCGAGTTGTTGTCGAGAAAGTTGTCCAGCTCGTGGACCGCAATGAACATAAACGACGCCAGGCTCCGCTGGGTGTTCGCATCAGTCAGCGCGGGTTTGGCCGTGACCGGCGTTATCCGATTACGGCAGGCTGGAAGCCGGGTGATTGACTGCAAGCAAATGGCCGCCGCAGGTTAACGTTCAGTTGTTCCAGCCCGAACATTCGACTTCGTAGATAATTCTCAAGCCCGATCTGGACTTCGGTTCTCGTTCAGCGCTGTTTGTTTATTAGCATGCGCAAGACTTGTGTTGCGCATGCACCCCCCAATGCACACACCAGCAAAATTGCTACGGGCAATGGCGTGCCATCATAAGTCCACGCGAGGATTGGCCCTGCGAGTGCACCACAACCAAAACGCAAAGTGCCGGTGACGGCTGAAGCGGAGCTTGCCTGCTGCGGAAATTGGATAAGTATCAACGAATCGGCATTTACTGCCGCAATACCAAAACAGCCAACAATGCAGACGAAGCACGTAACGGTCCAGTAGAGGCTCATGCCGAGCACTGTGACCAACAACAGTAACAGGGCACAACAGGTTCCCACCGCAAGTCCTGCATGCATCATGCGGCGTGAGCCAAATCTTGTTACGACTCTTACGTTGATAAAGTTGGCCAGAATAAGCGCAGAAGCCGAGCACGCAAACAATACACCAAACAAGGTTTCGCTGACTCCGTAGTAAGTGATGTACACAAACGACACAGAAGTTAGATAGGTGAAAAATGCCAAAGCCGAGAGCATGAAACACACGAGATCAAGATAGATGTGTTTGTTGCCAAGAATGATCTTGTAATTGCTCAGCAACGACTTGCGTTCACTGTGTGCTTCCGGCGGTTTGGTTTCAGGCAAGCGCCACCACGTAAACAGCAGTACAACCAAGGGATAGATTGTCAGTGCCGCAAAAATTCCTTCCCATGGCGCAAAACTCATAATAAACGACCCCATCAGGGGCGCGAGCAGGGGCGCAACCAGCATGATCATGGTGACTGCCGACATACCTTTCGCGGTGTCTTTGCCGTAACTGTCCCTGATCATGGCGGGTATGACTACGGACGCTGCACTGCCCAGAAAACCCTGGGCGAGACGGAAGAATAAAAACGCGGCAGGCGTGGTGCTGAGGCTGAGCAGCAGACTGCAAAGCGCAAAACCCGTCAGGCCAAACAGAGCCAATGGCCTGCGTCCATAACGATCAGAAAGAGGACCGAAGAACAGCATTCCCAGACCAAAACCTACGAGAAAGATACTCAGGGAGTTCTGGATGGTACTGATTTGCGTATTCAGGTCTTCAGCGATTTGCGGAATCGCAGGCAAGTACATGTCGACAGCAAGTGGCGGCAGGGCGGCAATCGCTGCCATCAGTGGTAAGGGAAGTCTGTCGCGCAGTGAGGTGGCTGTATCAGGCATTGTTATGGAGGCAGGAATCTAAAAGGGCGCGACTATACCGAAATAGCCGCGAAGCATAAAGCAAGAAGAAGATACTTTCCGAGGCAAGAGCGCAATCAGCGCAATCGGCCTATGGCCATTTCAAGCCTGACACTGGCAAAAATGTTACCTTCACGGGGGGTGTTATCGGTGAGTTTTTCCCAGCTGTAACCCGGTGACAGTTCAATAAACAGCCAAGGTCTCGCGATGCTGCGCCGGAAACGCAGGCCAACCTGATATTCACCCACGTAATTCTGATCAGTCGTGCCACCCATGCGCGCAAAGTAACTCATGGCAACGTTGTTGTCGTAACTTGATACATGATTAAGAGAGGTGCCCCACTCGAGGGTGTCTAGGTCCTCCTGCGCGCGAAATTCTGACGACCAGCGCAGCATGCTTGATGTGTTGAGCTCGCGGTCAATCTGGTACTGGGTGAAAGAACCATAACCCTGACCATCAATAAAGTAGACAGTTTCTGAAAGCCGATGACGCATTCTGGCACTCAGTTCATCTTCAAAGCGGTAACGCACGCTGGTGCGCAGTTTGAGGTTGGAGCGTAACCCCACCCTGAAGTCGAAACGGTGACGTTCTGTTTCGGCCAGGTTAACTTCCAGATTGACGCGGGTACTTTGCGGTTTGTTGAGCAATTCGTTTTGTGAGTAATAACTCGCGCCTTCACCTTTATCCTCAGAAAAAATCAGACTCAGGCGTTCATTAACGCGAGGCAGATGCACCGTGCCTCGCAGGCGTACGCGGGGTTTGAACCCTTCACCTTCGGTATAGCGTAATTCAGTACCGAGTCGGAGCGAGGAATATGCGGCCTCGAGGTCGCTGCGTTCCACACCAAAGAAACGATCCATGCGCTGGGCAAGTGTGTCGGCCCTGCCTGAAAAGTTGGCCTGGGTTCGATCCAGCCAGCCCAGCTCAAAGAAATCCTCCTTGGCAGTGGCACTTTCGCTTTCTGCGGCACGCGCGGAAAGTGGCAGCAAAAGTGTTGCTGCTAACTGGAAGATTAAAAAAAAGGATTGTGGGTGTGCTAGCTTTTTCACAGTGATGGGCATACTTCAATTAGGTTGGTGTCCATTATTAAATTCCCTTTATTACGCTTGTCCCTGGCTACTCTAGCGCTGGTTTTTATTTTCACAAACCTGGGGCACTGGCCAAGCATCAAGTCATCCGGAAGTATCAATCTTCCTTCAGGTCACGGTTACAGTTAAACATGTATCAGGGTGAAATAACAACGGGGATGGGTTGAAGTATCTAGCAAGAAGAATACGTCTCACTTGGATTCATCTGTGAATCCTGCGTCAGCTTGCAAGGTTGAACCAGCGCTGTTGCAACGCGCTGCTCAAGGCAAGATGCTCGGTAATCCGGTTGAGTGCAGAGCTGTCAACACCGCGCCAGTCAAGATCAGTAACACTGTCGAATTCCATGGTCGTGACTACCGTCGTGAGTAGCTTGTTAAGTGGCAGCATGTGGCAGTGTTTCGCCAGTAGCGCCTGAACACGGCTGGCGCCACGAAACTTCATCTCGGCGATTTTTTCAATGTTTTCCAGAATGCTTTCTATACCCTCGTATTTCTGCAGGAGTTTGGCAGCTGTTGTGTAGCCAACGCCAGGGATACCAGGAATATTGTCGACCTTGTCGCCGGACAGGGCGAGCATGTCTGCAATCTGCTGTGGCCTAACGCCAAAATGTTGCTTAACGCCGTGCGCATCGAGCAGGTTGCTGCGTGCAAAGTCCCACCATTGATCCTCTTCACCAACGATTAATTGCGCAAGGTCCTTGTCGGCACTGACAACAGTAATGGCAAAACCCTGCTGGCGAAAATGATGCGCCAGCGATCCGATAATATCGTCGGCTTCATAACGGTTGCTGCCGAATTCAGGAATGCCAACCGCCTGGCAAAATGAACGACACATCGCAAACTGGTATTTAAGTTCTTCTGGCGCAGGTTCCCGATTGGCTTTGTATTGCGGGTAAAGTTCCCGGCGATAGGAGTTGGTCTGGGTGCTGTCAAAAGCGCAGGCTATATGCCGTGGTTTTTTCTGCTGGATAAGCTGGTACAAAAATTCGCTGAAGCCAAATACAGCGTTGCTGGGTTTGCCGTCGCGATCCGTGATGCTTGTGTCGTAGGTATGCCAGGCGCGAAAAATATAGATACTTGCATCAATAAGGTAGATACGGGGTAGAGGCATGAAGTAATTGTTTCCAGTGATTATGTTTTCGCCTTGGCAGAATTTTTTCTTATAGCTGTCCAGCAAGACCCGATGGTTTACATCTACTGCAGGACAAATTCATCCGCATCCATCCATGCCGGAAATTGTTCGCGCCAGCTCAGCAATTGCTGCATTGCAATGGTCTTGGTGAACACACCGGCTTCCGCTCCCGCTTGCAGGGTTTCGACTCCTGTCGGTGACACCACCGCGCTGTGGCCGAGATAGTCGAGACTGTTGCCATCGATGCCAATCCGGTTTACGCCGGCTACGTAGGCCAGATTTTCGATCGCCCTGGCCTGCAGCAGCGTGCGCCAGTGCTGATTGCGTGCCGCTGGCCAGTTGGCCACACATAATAATAAATCGTAAGGTTCATCTTTTGTGTAACGACACCAGACAGGGAAACGCAGGTCATAACAAACCAACGGCAGAATACGCCATCCGCGCCACTCCACAACAATTTTGCTATTGCCAGCAGCATAACGTTTGTCTTCACCCAACATGCGGAACAGGTGGCGTTTGTCGTAATACACCGCTGAGCCATCCGGCTTTACAAACAGCAGGCGGTTGTAGCGTTTGCCATCAACGGTAACTGCAATGCTGCCCGTGATAGCGGCATCAAGTTTCTCCGCGAGTATTTGCATCCACGGCAGGGTTGGGCCGGGATATGCTTCCGCAATGGCACCAGCACCCATGGCAAAGGCGCTGGTGAACATTTCAGGAAGAATAATGAGATCGGTTTGTCCCGCCAGTGGCAGCAACTGCTTTTCCAGCAGTTGCCGATTGAGCTCTGCTGCCTGCCATGCAAGATCCGTTTGAATAAGCGAGATTCTTAGATCAGTCATGGCAGGAGGCTCGCTCAGCTCCAGAGTGCATCGGCATGATGGGCAATGTGATCAGCAATAAATGATGCAATGAAGAAATAGCTGTGATCATAACCGGCATGTAAACGCAGTGTGAGTGGATGTTTCGCTTGCAGGCAGGCGCTCTGCAGCAATTCCGGCTTCAGCTGATTCACAAGGAAATTATCATCCTGGCCCTGGTCGACAAGTATGTGCAGTTTTTCCTGCGCTTTGGCGACAAGTGCGCAAGTGTCGTACTGTTCCCAGTCTGCCTTGTTGCTGCCGATGTAATTGCCTAGTGCTTTTTCACCCCAAGGGCAGTTGATTGGTGAGCTGATCGGCGAGAACGCAGAAACAGCGCGGTATTTGCCGGGGTTTTTCAGCGCGATGGTGAGTGCACCGTGGCCGCCCATGGAGTGACCCATGATGGAGCAGTTGTCGGTATCCAGGGGAAGATCGGAGTCTTTCAGCAAGGCAGGTAATTCCTTCGTGATGTAATCGTACATCTGGTAATTTTTCGCCCAGGGCTCCTGTGTGGCATTCACATAAAAGCCGGCACCAAGACCAAAGTCCCAGGCTTTGTTCGGATCGCCCGGCACATCTTCGCCACGCGGACTTGTATCAGGGCAGACGATCGCAACACCTGCATCAGCGGCGTATTGCTGTGCTCCGGCTTTCTGCACGAAATTGTCGTCAGTGCAGGTTAAGCCCGACAACCAATAAATCACGGGCACTTTGCTGCCCGGTTTGGCGTTGGGTGGCAGATAAACGGAAAAAATCATTTCGCAGCTCAATACTGCTGATTTGTGCTTGAATTTAAGCTGCTTGCCGCCGAACATTTTATTTGCGCTGACTTGTTCAATACTCATGACTATGACTCCTTGGAAAATAAAAAGGGGCCAGAACTGGTTCTGACCCCTTTGCTTACATTAACACTTGTCCTGTCTAGTAACGCACTAGTAGTACAGCACTACTAGTACAGCACTACAGAACGGATGCTCTTGCCTTCATGCATGAGATGGAAAGCATCGTTGATTTTTTCGAGTGGCATGGTGTGGGTAATCAGGTCATCAATGTTGATGCGATTTTCCATGTACCAGTCTACAACCTTGGGTACATCGGTACGACCGCGAGCGCCACCGAATGCAGTACCGCGCCAGCTACGGCCGGTTACCAGCTGAAAGGGACGTGTGGAGATTTCCTGGCCTGCACCGGCAACGCCGATGATGAAAGATTGGCCCCAACCTTTGTGGCAGCACTCGAGCGCCTGACGCATGACTTTGACGTTGCCGATACATTCAAAGCTGTAATCAACGCCGCCAGTCATCTGCACGATGGTATCAACCACGTTTTCAACATTCTTCGGATTGATGAAGTCGGTCATGCCGAACTGTCTGCCCATCGCTTCGCGCGCAGGGTTGAGGTCGATACCGATAATGCGGCTAGCGCCCGCAAGGCGAGCGCCCTGGATTACGTTCAAACCGATACCGCCGAGGCCGAATACGGCAACGGTAGAACCAATTTCAACTTTAGCCTGGAAAACTACAGCACCTACACCTGTAGTTACGCCACAACCGATGTAGCAGATTTTGTCGAAAGGAGCGTCTTCGCGCACTTTGGCCAGCGCGATTTCAGGCAGTACAGTGTAGTTGGAAAAAGTTGAGCAACCCATGTAATGCAGTAATGGTTTGCCGTCGAGTTTGAAGCGGCTGGTGCCGTCGGGCATCAAGCCTTTGCCCTGGGTGGAACGGATAGCCTGGCACAGGTTGGTTTTGGGATGCAGACAGTAGTCGCACTCGCGGCACTCAGGGGTATAAAGCGGGATAACATGGTCGCCTTTTTTGAGGCCTTTCACGCCTGGTCCTACGTCGACAACAATGCCAGCACCTTCGTGGCCAAGAATTACCGGGAATTCACCTTCGGGGTCATCGCCGCTCAGGGTAAAAGCATCAGTATGGCAAACTCCGGTGGCTTTCAGCTCTACCAGAACCTCGCCAGCCTTTGGACCTTCAAGATCCACTTCGCAAATTTCGAGAGGTTTGCCTGCACCAAAGGCAACGGCTGCACGTGTTTTCATGGAAATATTCCTTTTGTTTTGGGTGAATGAATTCTATTGCCAGCAGCGTGTTGGATAACAGGATAAGGCTTTACACCCGGATGGGGCTGCTGCGTCAAGCGCGCAAATATAGCCGGTTGGTTGCGGGAAAGGTAGCCTGCAGCCTGAAAAAAGATGCCAGGAAATAAAGTGCAAATTTTCTGCATTATTGCTGGCCTGATCTGCAAACAAGGCATTACTTTCGATGTCTGGACTCTTGGGTATAATGGGTTCTGTTTAAAATCACCAGGTTCATCATTGATGAGTTTTGCCTGGGTAAATGCTGTCAGGAAAGGGGAAAAAAATGCCGTTGGTTACCTACATCAGCCACGATGGTTCCAGTTATGAAATAGAGGTACCCGTGGGTACGTCGGTCATGCAGGGTGCAGTGGATAACATGATTGATGGAATAGTAGGGGAGTGTGGTGGGTCCTGCAGTTGTGCTACTTGCCACTGTTATGTGGGCGAGGCCTGGCTGGGTAAGCTCAAGGCTCCGGATGGGATGGAAAAAGACATGCTCGAATGTGTACTGGAACCCCAGCCAAACAGCCGTCTTAGCTGCCAGATTGTTGTTACCGAGGCTCTTGATGGCTTGAAAATCAACATGCCAGAATCGCAGTTTTAAAAATAATTGATATATTTTGGAACTAAATCTATTTGGTGGGTTCAAAGTTTATGTGAGCGGATTCCCCTCCGTTCACATTCCCCGAAAGATGAGTTTGATATGTAAGTGGATAATTTTAGCCCGGCTTTATGCCGGGCTTTTTTTGGCTCGGATTTTTGTGAGATGAATAACATTATAGATGGGAGGGTCTCCCTATAATCGCGACCGTACATAATTGGTAGTGGTTTGTGGTTTGTGGTTATGGTGCGTAAGGAAACCAAACCCAGAAAGCTTCCCGGCAGTCCCAGGGTTGATGGGGCAAATATAAGCACAGATGACACTACGGTTCTGCAGTCGTTGATTGATTTCTTGCGTTACCCGAATTTGAAAACCTGCCACCGTTGCCACGGCAGGGGTCTTACCTATGCAAACTCCGCCTGCGAAACCTGCAAGGGAGCTGGCAAAGAAGACGTTACCTCCATTCCCTAACCCACTGCTTACCGCATCTCGCCAAAACCGGGAATGAGCAACAGCTCTTCCACAGTATCAACATCACGCAATACACCAGGATCGGTTACATCAAGACGCTCGACAAGTTCAGGGTGTTGATGCATCAGTTGCCTCGCGCCGCTGTCTCCTTTCAGCTCAGACAGCTGGGGGAAAAACTGACTGCCAATCATCACGGGGTTGCCGCGTTGCTTGGCAAAGAACGGAATTACAATTCTGTCTGGTTTAGCTGCCTGTTGCAGCGATATATAAGTCTCTGGCAGTACCAGAGGCATGTCGGCAAGGACGATCAGCGCGGCTGTGCAATCACCGATCTGCGAGATTGCAGCCGCGATGCTGTGGCCCATCCCGTGTATTGCCATCCCCGCATAAATCACATGCCAGTTTTTTTCATACGTAGCCCCCAGTGCTTCATCGCCGGGATGTAACACCAATAGTCGCTGCTGAAAGGTTGGTGGAATGCTCTTGAGCGTCAGGTCGAGTAATGTTTGGCCTGCATCACTTTTTATCTGTCTTTTGTCGCCACCAAAGCGAGTGCTTCTGCCGGCAGCAAGTATGATGCAGGCGAATGAGGCCGCCATTAGGGTCGGGCGTCGCGAATAGCGGACCGCAAACGGGTAAGCTCGGCGAGAATTGCAATGGCAATTTCAGGTGGTGTTTTGCTGCCTATAGCCATGCCGACTGGCGCGTGCAGTTTTTGCAACTGGGCTTCGGAAATATCAAGATCCAGCAGGCGTTCCTTTCGTTTTGCTGAAGTCCGCTCTGAACCCATCGCGCCAATATAAAACGCAGCAGAAGGCAAAGCCTCCATCAACGCCATGTCATCGATACGAGGGTCATGGCACAGGGCAATTACCGCAGTGTTCTGATCGAGTATTTTGCTACGTAACCAGTCATCAGGCATGGCTGCCACAACCGTCGCTTTTAATGGTGGTGAGTTGGCGATGAGTTCTGCTCGTGGATCGCAGATCTCAACCTGATAGTCGAGTGTCTGTGCCATGTCGGCCAGGTACCAGGCAACCTGCACTGCGCCGATGAGCAGTAGTTGAAACGATGGACCATAGGTATGAGACAAAGTATCGGCACTAATGGAAAGCGGCGAGAAATGATCAACATCCTGTAAGGTCACAGCGCCTGTGCCGAGATTGACTGTACGCTTGACCAGCGCGCGCGCACTGATTTTTTCGGCTAATTCCTCATAAATATCTGCCTGGGCAGGCAGTATAGGTTCTATGACCACCTCAAGGCTGCCGCCACAGGGCAGGCCAAGCCGCAGCACATCTTCAACAGCTACGCCATAACGGATTTTTTCAGGCTTCGATTTTGCGAGTTCACCTTTAAAAATACTCTCGCGCAAGTTGTCTTCGACACAACCACCCGACAGTGAGCCGATATACAGGCCATCTTCGTTACAGGCCAGCAACGAGCCGGTCGGACGCGGTGAAGAACCGAAAGTATCAGTAATGGTACATAACCAGCAGAACTTGCCAGCCTTCAGCCAGTTGCCTAATTGCGCCAGAACCTGTTGATCCAGACTGTGCATGCGAAATCCCGATGGTGATATCAAAGCACCTGATTATACGGGATCAGAATCAAAGGAAGGAAAGCGAAGGCAAGTAATCAGAATAATGTATGTAAAGTTGTGACAATGCTCGCAGTCAGGTTCGAAAGAAAGGGCAGGTTTCCGGGAAGTAATCTGATTGAATTCCCGTCATTCCGGCGCCTGCATCCGGAATGACGGGCTATAGGGGGGGGTAATCCTTGCCGTGCTGCCTAGATATCCGGTTCGTAGCGATCCAGAATATGTCTTACCAAGCCACTGCGAACGATATCGCAGCGTTCAAAACTATGAATATGCACGCCGGGTATGCCACTTAATTTTGAGATGGCATCTTCAAGCCCGTTACGTCCATAAATGTCACTCTGCTTAATGTCGCCATTGATAACTACCTTGGCATCTTCGCCGATGCGGGTTAGAAACATCTTC
Organism: uncultured Gammaproteobacteria bacterium; assembly: GCA_903926285.1. Lineage (GTDB taxonomy): Bacteria > Pseudomonadota > Gammaproteobacteria > Pseudomonadales > Pseudohongiellaceae > CAILUG01. The sequence continues at coordinate 2,302 of CAIYIP010000126.1, read as the reverse complement.
ATTTGTGCCGGAGTAGTATTCTGGGCTTCATCGAGAATGACAAAAGTATTACTGCCGAAAGTTTTGCCCCGCATATAGGCCATGGGCGCGCCTACAATCCGTCCATGCCGCAAGCAGTAGTCGACCACTCCGCGTCCCAGCCTTTCATTCAGGATGTCGCGAAATGCATCAATGTAAACAGCATATTTGTCTTCTACTTCACCCGGCAGAAAGCCGAGTTTTTCCCCTGCCTCCACTGCAGGGCGCGTGAGAATGATGCGCTCAATCCGGCCTGACTCCAGCGCTTCGGCAGCAAGTGCGCCTGCACAATAGGATTTACCGGTACCGGCAGGACCTATGCCAAAAGTCAGGGCGTGGGATTTGATGGCGTTGATGTAACTTTGCTGAGCAGCTGTCTGGGCTTGAAGGGGCGTTTTATCGCGATGCGGAAGGTAGGCTGTTGCTACCTGATTGCTACGGGCATTGATCTCTACGATATTGCTGTCTTCTTCAAACGGACGACGTTTCGCACGGGGTTTGCTGTCTTTTCCGCGTCGCTGGTCTCGGAAGTTGGTGGTCTCCTGTTCGCCTGGGTATTTAATCTGGCGTTTAACATGAGCTCTTTTGGCCATATTACTGTCTCCGGTTAGGTGCTGTTACGTTTATAAATCTGGAACTGCCTGGTACTACCGCATAATCAGGCCGACAAGATGAAGCCTTGTTCAGCTGATGCGGCAAACCCTAAGAAGTGAACGTAATGTAGATAGCGATTTATTGAGAGTCGAGTACCCTCCAGGCTGGCTTGCAGCGGACAGATACTCTTGATGGGACGAGGTATTTCACTCTGATCGTAGTACCCCTGTAGTGACAGGAAGTGAAACAGAATAGTGAACCTTATTAACTATTAACGTATTAACTATTAACGTATTAACTATTAACGTATTAACTATTAACTTGCTAACTACCAACGTAACGCGCGGTTGTAGTTGCTTCGTTGAGCTGAAGTCTGCCATACACAATAGTCCGGTACAATCACAAAAATAAAAATCATTTAACAAATTGCAGAAGTCCTCGTAGCATTGAGCACAGATTACTGCGGTCATGTTTAATCTCGATTAACAGCATGTAAAGCAGCAGTGAAGTGGCTATTTATTTTCCAGTCTCATGCTCAGCCCTGGAACTTTTGTTGTATGCTGGTTCCTTTGCAAATAGGGGGGGATAAAACATGAAACACCTGAACGCTTGGCTTTTTACACTCGTGGCGCCGCTTACCCTTGCGCAGGCACCGCAGGATTTCAGTGCTGTGCAGGTTGTGCCCCATCAAATTGCTGAAGGTTTGTATTACCTGGAAGGCTCTGGTGGCAATATTGGTGTTTCTGTCGGCGAAGACGGGGTATTCCTGATAGATGATCAGTATGCACCGCTAACCGAAAAAATAATTGCTGCGGTAAAAAGCATCACGGACGAACCCATTCGTTTTGTGTTCAACACCCATCACCATGGCGATCATACTGGTGGCAACCAGAACATGGGCAATGCAGGCGTCATAATCATTGCGCATGAAAACGTGCGTACCAATCTCAGCAACGCCTTTAATGGTGGCGACCTCACCAAAGCACTCACTGCAGAGCAAAGTGCAGGTCTGCCCGTCATCACTTTTGCAGACAATATAGATCTGCATCTCAATGGTCATGACATGCATGCGCAGCATCTGGCGCCGGCTCATACCGATGGTGATTCGATTGTGGTATTCAAAGATGCCAATATCATCCACACGGGCGACGTGTTTCGTACCACGAGTTATCCGCGTGCCGATGCTGCGGCCAATGGCAAGTTCTTTGGCATAGTTGCAGCGTATGAAACCCTGCTCGCGATTTCTGATGACAACACGGTGTTTCTGCCTGGCCATGGTGTACTGAGTAAACGTTCTGACGTGCAAGCGCAACTGACCATGTTCAACACCATCAGCAGCCGCGTAAAAACAGCGAAGGATGCAGGCCAAACACTCGAGCAGATTCAGGCTGCCAAACCGTCTGCAGAATTTGATGCAGCCTGGTCCGCAGGCAATACCAATGCAGGTTCCGATCTGGTTGCGGTGATCTTCAATGAACTGAATGCGGAATAAATATCAGCCAATAATTAACGGCAAAAGCTCCCATGAAATTTCGCCCCTGTATTGATCTGCACCACGGCAAAGTGGTGCAAATAGTAGGTGGCTCGCTTATGGAGTCTGCTCCAGCCAGCCTGCGTACCAATTTCTCCACCGACAAATCATCCGCTGATTATGCGCGCCTGTATCAGGCATCAAGTCTTTCGGGTGGTC
>CAIYIP010000125.1 GCA_903926285.1 uncultured Gammaproteobacteria bacterium | reverse complement strand
TGAATCTGCGGGATTGAATGGCTCTGCACTGAACCAAGTCTTTTACTATTTGCTCAGCAAACATGTGCAAAAGTATTGCCTATAAAAAAAGCCCCTGACCGCAAAGTCAGGAGCCTTTTATCAATCGATGTTACGCGCTTAGAACAAACCTTCTACCTGACCCTTCTCATTAACAGAAATGGTCTCAGCCGCAGGCTTCACTGGCAGGCCTGGCATGATCATGATGTCGCCACATACTGCTACGATAAATTCAGCACCGGCTGACAGACGTAGTTCGCGGATGGTTACCATGTGGTCTACCGGCGCGCCAAATTTGGCGGCGTCGGTAGTAAAGCTGTACTGGGTTTTGGCCATGCAGATCGGGAAGCTTGGGTAGAGTTTCTGGAAATCATCAAACTGCTTGCGTACTTTGGAATCGGCCGCGATGTCGGTGGCGCGATAGATTTCTTTAGCGATCGTGCGGGTTTTTTCCCAGAGTGTCTGCTCGTCGGTGTACAGATACTTGAACGCGCCGGGACGGTTTTCGCAGATGTCGACAATTTCCTTCGCAAGTTCTTCGGTGCCTGCGCTGCCGTCGGCCCAATGGGTGCAAAGAATCATCTTCACGCTCATGCCGTTGCACATTGTGCGCAACGCTTCGATTTCGGCCGGGGTGTCGTTGATGAAGTTGTTTACTGCAACAACAACTGGAACGCCGAATTTGCCGAGGTTCTGCAGATGGCGCTCAAGGTTCTTGAAGCCAATTTTCAGCGCGTCGATGTTTTCGCTCTTGAGCTGGTCTTTGGCAACGCCGCCGTGCATCTTCAATGCACGAATGGTTGCGACAATAACTGCAGCGTCAGGCTTGAGGCCGGTTTTGCGGCATTTGATATCCATGAATTTTTCGGCGCCGAGGTCGGCACCAAAGCCGGCTTCGGTGACAACGTAGTCAGCGAGTTTCAAGGCAGTGGTGGTTGCCATTACTGAGTTACAACCGTGCGCAATGTTGGCAAACGGGCCGCCGTGGATCAGCGCTGGGGTGCCTTCGAGGCTCTGCACAAGGTTGGGCATCAGCGCATCTTTGAGCAATGCGGTCATGGCGCCATCGGCCTTGATGTCGGCCGCAGTAATCGGCTTGCCGGTGCGGGTGGTGCCAATCACGATTTTGGCGAGACGGGTCTGCAGGTCCTTGATGTCGGTGGCAAGACAGAAAATCGCCATGACTTCGGACGCTACGGTTATGTCGAAACCGCCCTGGCGTGGAAAGCCATTGCCGGGGCCGCCGAGTGCAAGCGCGATGTCGCGCAGCGCGCGGTCGTTCATGTCTACAACGCGGCGCCAGCTGATGCGGCGAGTGTCGATCTGCAGGTCGTTGGACCAGTAGATGTGGTTGTCGATCATGGCCGACAGCAGGTTGTGTGCCGCGCCGATTGCGTGGAAGTCACCTGTGAAATGCAGGTTGATGTCTTCCATCGGAATTACTTGTGCGTAACCGCCGCCGGCCGCGCCGCCCTTCATACCGAAACAGGGGCCAAGGCTCGGTTCGCGCAAGCAGATTGCGGCTTTTTTGCCGATGCGGGTAAGGCCATCACCGAGGCCTACTGTAGTTGTGGTTTTACCTTCGCCGGCAGGAGTAGGAGAAATGGCGGTTACCAGAATCAGCTTGCCGTTTTTATTCTTTTGCTGGGATTGGATAAAACCGTAATCAATCTTTGCCTTTGTAGGGCCATAATGCAGCAGCGCTGAGGCGGGTATGTTCAGTTTGGCACCTATTTCCGCAATCGGAAGGGCGGTAGCAGCCTGGGCAATTTCAATATCGGACAAGTGGGTCATGGCAAGCGGTTCCTTTTTAATGCTGTTAAGGGAAGCCAGTGCAGATAGGCGGTTGTAATTGGTTTTGGTCACTGCGAAAGGCGAGGCAGTCTAGCAGCTTTGATATGCAAGGAAAACCTTGGGCCTTTTGTATAATGACCCCATATAGCAACTATCCCTTAAGCAACTTGAAGGTCAATTTCTTGTGTTTTTAACATCTGCCATACCCGGTGACCGTCGTATCCTGAGATGCGCGAATCTGTTGCAGCTACTCCCTCTGGCGCTGCTTGCGTTGCTGTTTGCCACGACCCCCTTGCAGGCGCAGCTGGTCTACGACCGCGAATATCCCGAAGTCGGTTATGGCAAGGTGGCACCGCAAGACAGCTTCAGCCAACGTATGCAGGCTTTGGCTGCAGACGGCAAGGTGCTGGAATTTGATGGCGATGGCAGTGGTTTTCTGCAGAGCCTGCTGGCGGCACTCGATATTGATCCTTCGTCGCAAGTGCTGGTGTTTTCCAAGACCAGTCTCAAACAACGCTTTATCTCCCCTCAGGTGCCGCGCTCGTTGTTTTTTAATGATGATGTTTATGTCGGCTTCGTGCCCGGCAGTCGTACGCTGGAAGTGGGTGCAATGGACCCGCAGCTTGGCCCGGTGTTTTTCGACTTCTCGCAAGAGCCTGAAGTCAATCCGCGCTTCGAACAGGAGACCACGCGCTGCCTGCGTTGCCACGACAGTTATTCGATGACGGGCGGCGGTGTACCGCGCTTTATGCTGAGCTCGGTGATTGCCGGTGCTGACGGCAATCTGGTGTCGCACGAACTCAGTGAATTAACCGACACCTCCACGCCGATCAACCACCGCTGGGGCGGCTGGTATGTCACAGGCACACATGGCACCTTGCAGCATCGTGGTAACCTGATCATCACCGACATAAGCATGCTCACCAATGCCGACTTCAGTGCCACGGGCAATCGCACCACGCTTGACGATCTTGTTGATCTAAAAGCCTATCCGCGGCCCACGAGCGACATCGTTGCACTGCTTGTGCTCGAACATCAGGTGGAAATACAAAACCGGCTGACGCGGCTTAATTTCGAGAGTCGCAAGTTGCTTGCAAGCCAAGGTGACATTGATGCTGCTACGCTAGATACACTTACCGAACCCGTGCTCGACAGCCTGTTCATGGCACAAGAAGCGCCGTTGGTTGATACAGTGCAGGGCACTTCCGGTTTCAGGGAATATTTCGAGCAGAAGGGTCCTAAGGACGATAAAGGCCGGAGCTTGCGTGATTTCGATTTGCAGACGCGCACGTTCAAATATCCTTTGAGCTACGAGATATATTCAACAGCAGTTGATGCACTGCCGGTGTCGGCGAAAATACACCTCTTCAGCCGTATCAAGGCGGTAGTAGAGAGCGCCGCCATGGCGCCTGCCTATCCGCATCTCGATACCGCGACGCGCACTGCGATTGCCGAGATCCTGCAGGCAACCAAGCCAGAAGTGCTGCAATGAGTTTGAGGCCTTGTGTGTTTTTGCTGCCCGGGCTGATGTGCGACGAGGCAGTATGGGAGCGTCAGCGCCTGGCGCTGGCGCCGTATGCCGATGTACGTATCCCTGTGTTTCGCGGCTTTACTTCGCTGCGCGCCATGGCGGAATCTGTGCTCGAGCATGCACCCGAACGCTTTTCGGTGGTGGGTCATTCGATGGGTGGCCGCGTGGCTTTTGAACTGATGGAAATAGCCGGAAAGAGAATCGAGCACTTCGCGGTCATGGATACTGGAGTGCATGGGGTGCTGGGCGGAGAGGCTGAAAAACGTGGAACTTTATTGGCCGCAGCACAACGCAAGGGACTGCAGGCGGTGGCGGATGCCTGGATTCTGCCGATGTTGCATCCTGCCCACCATTCAGACGTTCGATTAATTGCCGATATAAACGCCATGATTTTGCGCAACAGTCTCGATGACTACATTGGCCAGGTTGGCGCTTTGTTGGCGCGCAGTGATCAAACACCGTATCTTGCACGGATACAACAAAAAACCTGGTTGCTGTGCGGAGAAGCCGATAGCTGGAGTCCTGTCAGCCAGCATGAGGCGATGCAGCAGCATCTGGCAGATTCAGAATTAAGAATTATTAAAAATGCGGGGCACATGAGCCCGATGGAACAACCCGAAGCAGTAAGCAGTATTCTGTTGGAGTGGATTAATGAATAAAGTAACAGCTATCTTTGACAGCTTGTTGCTGCTGTTGCTCATGCAGCCATCTCTTGCCCAGGTGGTGGACGGCGAGCATGTGGATGCCGAGCTGATCGCAGAAACCGCCACTGCAGTGCCCGGCGAAATATTATGGACCGCAGTGCGACTCGATCATATTGAAAAGTGGCACACCTACTGGATCAATCCAGGTGATGCCGGTAAGGCGACTGAATTAAGTTGGCAGTTACCAGCGGGCGTGACCGCCGGCGCGATGGTCTGGCCAACACCCGAACGTTTCGAGCTGCCTGCAGAACTAGTCGATTTTGGCTATACGGGTGAAGTTTTTTTATTGGTTCCTCTCAGTATCCCTGCCGATTTCACTGGCAGTACTCTTACAGTCAGCGCGCAAGCCGCATGGCTTGAATGCGAGGAAATCTGTATTCCTTCCGGCGCCGATCTCAACCTGACTGTACCAGTAACGACGCAGACGCCTGCGTCGCTTAACACTGATTGGCAATATGGCTTTGCCCAGACGCGGTCTTCGCAGCCGCGCGATGACATAACACTCGACGCGAGTTTCTCCATCAACAATGGCGCAATCGAATTGCTTGTGCAGGCGACGGAAAATATTTTCGAGAACGCCCGGACCATTACCTTCATTCCTGACCAGCACCGCATCCTCGACTACAACGCCGAGCAGCAACTCACCACCCAACTTTCAAGCTTGCAACTGCGCCAGAGCTATAACCGTCGCGTTGAGCGTGAAGTCCCCGAACGTGTAGGTGGCTTGTTGCTGGTGACCGATGCTGATGGTCAGGAACTGGCCTATCAAGTGGATGCCGAACCTGCGGGCGTCAACACAAACCAGCTTGGTGGCGTGATGGCTGCTACCAGTAACACCGGTGCCGGCAGTGGCGGCAATTCTGACATGGCGCTTGGCACGGTATTCCTGTTGGCCATGCTCGGGGGGTTCATCCTCAACCTGATGCCCTGCGTGTTTCCCGTGTTGTCACTCAAGGTGATGAGCCTGTCGGCGCATAGCAACTATTCGCACTACCAGCAACGTATGCATGGCCTCTCGTATGCCGCTGGTGTGATCATTGCCTTTCTGGCACTGGCAGGTGTATTGCTGACCTTGCAGGCCAGCGGTGCTGCCATCGGCTGGGGTTTTCATCTGCAAACGCCGTGGTTTGTGGGTGCACTCGTGTTCCTGTTTTTTGTGATGGGGCTGTCGATGTCGGGCGTGGTCGAGTTTGGCACTGGCGTGATGGGTGTCGGCACCAATCTGCAGGACAAGGAAGGTTACACGGGTTCCTTTTTTACGGGTGTGTTGGCGAGTGTGGTGGCGAGCCCTTGCACCGCGCCCTTTATGGGGCAGCACTTGGCTTTGCGTTCACGCAGACAATGATCGTCGCCTTGACGGTATTTGTGGCGCTGGGTTTCGGCATGGCCTTGCCGTTTCTGATCATCAGTTTTGTGCCTGCCCTGGCGCGCACGATGCCACGCCCCGGCCACTGGATGCTTACGTTCAAGCAGATCCTTGCATTTCCACTCTATGCGACCGCTGTATGGCTGTTGTGGGTGCTGGGCCAGCAGACGAGCAGCGATGCCATGGCAATGGTGATTGGCGCGTGTGTGCTGCTTGCGTTTGCCGCCTGGCTTTATCAACAACGGCAAATCACTAAAGGCGGGTGGCGTTATGTAAGTGCGCTCTTGATCCTGTTGTGCCTGTTTACCAGTTTTAGTGTGTTGCGTTCGCCCTTTCTTGAAACGCGCAGCGCAAGCGCGGCAGTTGTCGAAGACGCAAACTACCAGGCCTACAGCGATGCACTACTCGCCGACCTGCGCGCGCAAGGCAAACCCGTATTCGTCAATATGACAGCATCCTGGTGCATCACATGCCTGGTGAACGAACGTGTAACCTTGAGTGCAGACTCGATCGTTACTGCGCTGCAGGAAAAAGACGTGACGTATCTCAAGGGCGACTGGACCAACAACGACCCTGCTATCACGGCGGTACTCAAACAGTTTGAGACCAGCGGCGTGCCGCTCTACCTGATGTTCCCTGCCGATGCCTCCAAACCCGCCGAAGTACTGCCGCAGATACTCACGGAAGGCATCGTGATGGAAGCGCTGACGCGTATTTGATGACGTGGTAAAAGTCTCCGATACCACCCACCCCGACCATTACACCTAAGCCAGGAGCCTGCGCATTCGGCAATAAAGTTTTTATAATTTTCAACTGGCAAATAAATCCCGCTATTCTGAGTAGTGGGCGCCCGTCCCCATCTTGGGTAGAATGCCAGGCTTCATTCCCGTTACGCAGTAGAGGAACACATGCAGTTATTAGATGGCAAAGCCACAGCCGAGCAACTCAAGCAGGAAATCGCTGAAAAAGTCCGCGCCATAAAAGCCCGGGGTGGCAAGGTGCCCCATCTTGCCGCAGTCATTGTTGGTAACGATGGCGGTAGTCATACCTACGTCAACAACAAGGTCATGGCCTGCAAGATGGTCGGGTTTGATTCGACGCTTATTGCATTACCTGACACCACGACCGAAGCTGAACTGCTCGCCAAAGTCGAAGCGCTCAATAACGATCCCAACATTGACGGCTTCATCGTGCAGGTACCGCTGCCGAAACATATCAACGAAGACAAAGTCACCGAAGCGATTTCTGCACGCAAGGACGTTGATGGTTTTCACCCCGAAAACCTTGGCCGTATGCTGCTCGGCCTGCCGACTTACATTTCTGCCACGCCGAACGGCATCATGGAATTGCTCAAGCGCAACCATATTGAAACGGCAGGTAAACATTGCGTGGTTGTGGGCCGCAGCAATATCGTTGGTACACCGATGGCAGTGCTGATGTCGCGTAATACCAATCCCGGCAATGCGACTG